>CAZZML010000022.1:0-17078 GCA_964654735.1 uncultured Roseivirgaceae bacterium
GGGTGTCTTTCTAAGATATTCTTAATGTTAGATTTTTACTCGGATGACAGTAATAACATTTTAAAACATTTAGTAAAAATCACAAAGTTGCCTTTACTACCTTTAATTTATATTTTTGAGGAAACTTATAGGATGAATTCTATCATTAAAAACAATATTGAACAGATTACAACATTGTGTAACTCATATAATGTTAAATCTTTATTTGTATTTGGTTCAGTCTGTACTCCTGATTTTAATAAAACCAGTGATATCGATTTATTGATATCTTTCAACCAAATGAATTATGCAGACTATGCCGATAATTTTTTTTTATTAGCCGATAAATTTGAAGAACTTTTTAAAAGGCCTGTTGACTTGGTAACTGACAAGTCTCTTTCGAATCCATATTTTATAAAATCAGTTAATAAAACAAAAAGCCTAATCTATGGACGATAGGATAAAGAAATACATTTTAGACATTGAAGAATCTGTTATTTCGATTGAAGATTTTCTAGGAGAAACCAGAGATTTTAAAGTTTACAAAAGCAATAGGATGCTAAAACGTGCGGTGGAACGTGAGTTTGAAATAATAGGAGAAGCAATGAATAGAATAGAAAAAATAGATTCTAAAATTGAAATTTCTAGTAAAAACAAAATAATAAGCATGCGAAACCGAGTAATACATGGATACGATAAAATTGATGACGAAATTATTTGGGGCACCATTGTAAGGCACCTGCCAATTTTAAAAAAGGAAGTGAATGCCTTAATTAAAGTTTTTTAATACCAATAACTTGGTTTGATACTATTTCTAATCAATCAGTTCTTTGGTAGGAGGAATTAACTCCAATATTTCTTCTGGCGTGTATTCTACGAAATCGTCATAATCACTTATTTGTCTTTTTCTAAACAAATGAGAGTAGAGTTTGCCTAATTCATTATTAATAAGCCCTGTTTTTACGAAGTGAAGTCCAAACATCTGTCTGACACCGCTATGTGTTTGAGTGTTTATATTATGTTGAATAAGCAGTGCGGAAATGGCATAGAAACTAGCGTAATATAGTCGATTAATTGCAGTATTTGTCATAGAGTTTTCTAAAAGTAAATCAACTTCTAACAGTGTGCTTTTAGCTCTTTCCAACCTATACTCAATAATATCTTTCCGTTCTTTATTGGTCATAAAAAAACCCCATCGTTATAAACATTCTCATAAAATGGAGTGACTTTTTTTCTGTTATCCCAATCCCTTTTTGAATAAACCAAAGGATTTATAAGTTTACCGGTTTCAAATTCTATATCATATAAGGGATATGTAATATTCTTTTCATCCTCCCAAGAAATCTTTTTTTATCAACAAGAATCAATAAATCGATATCGGAGTTTTCATTAAAATCACCACGTGCGTAAGAACCATATAGAATAACCGTAGCGGTTGGGTCAATGGAGTGAACCTTGTTTTTTATTCGCTCTATGATCTCATCCTTAGACATGGTATAGCAAATCTACCTAATTTATGCCTCTTTATTTTGAAGAGCGGCAACTTGGTTTGATACAATTTCTATTCCTTCGTCAAAACTACGTGGAGCATAACCCAACTCCTTTACCGCTTTATCAATAATAAATCCTGTTTTGGCAGGCCGTTTGGCAGGCTGACTAAATGTAGAAGAGTCTGCTCTGGAAATGAGGCTCCCGTCCAAATCGAAATAATCACGTACTTTAATGGCCATATCATAAGGAGTAAGCATATCCTTTCCCGAAATATTATAAATTCCTGTGGCCTGCTGATCAACAATTAAATAACATCCCATGGCCAAATCTTCGGCCAGAGTTGGGGTACGCCACTGGTCGTCCACCACATTAATAGCTTTGCCTGTTTCGAGGCTGTTTTTTACCCACAAAATAATATTTGAGCGACTCATATCAGAAACAACCCCATACACCAAAACGGTGCGAGCCATAGCCCATTTTAAGCTTGAATTGATAATAATCTTCTCAGCAGCTAATTTCCCTTCTCCATAATAATTTACAGGTGCAGGAATTTCTTCTTCCGTTAATGGGCCTTTAGACCCATCAAAAATAAAATCTGTAGAAAGGTGGAGTAAATAACAGTTATATGTTTTGCAAGCCTCCACTAAATATTGTACCGAATTTACATTCGCATCCCAACCAGCTTCTTTTTCTAGCTCACATTGATCCACGTTGGTCATGGCGGCTGTGTTAATAACTGCATCGGGTTGGTGCTTGGCAAAAGCAGAAACAACTTCCTCTTTCTTGGTGATGTCCAATGATTGATAGGTATATCCATCTTTTATGGGCAACCTGTTTTCACCTCTTGCTGTGGCAATGAGTTCGTGTTTGTCTTTACTAAGAATAAGTTCTACTAATTTTTGACCCAAAAGGCCATTAGCTCCTGTGAGTAATATTTTCATATATTTATTTGACAGCCACAGTGTAGCAAAGGCTCTAAGACTGAAAGTTTCACCAAGTTTTCTTTGTGATTCTTTGAGACTTACTGCCTTAGTGGCAATACTTTAATTATTTATTTTTCAACTTTTAAAACTGGATATTCATACCCATATTTTGCTGTAACCTCTGTTTTTGGCATTTCAATGATTTCCATCTTCATAAAAATATTTTCTACAGGTTTGTCAGCAACACCTGTTTGAACCACGGCAATTTTATCAACCACTTCGATGCCTTCTACCACTTGCCCAAAAACAGTGTATTCAAAATCTAAACTAGGATAACCTCCAACCGTAGTATAAACAGCTAGTTGTTCAGGTGTAGATTCTTTGTCTAAATTCAATGCTGTATAGGCGGCAATTTCTTCTTTTAAGTCGATTATAATTTGTTGAAGTTCATTCATCCTACCTTGTTCTTGCATTAGTAAGAGGGTATCACGCAATGGAAGGTTGGCTTCACTTTGCAAATATTGGCCAGCCGCATAATTTAGCTTGGTTAAATCGGTGTGCATCTCTTTTTCGGTGTACATACGCCCATGTACAATATAAAACTGAGTGCTGCTTTTTCGTTCAGGGTTAACATTATCTGGTTGCCTTGCTGCAGCTAATGCCCCTTTGGCGTGTAAATGATGGGTGGTTATTTCGGCAGGAATAAGTCGTTTACTTTCGTTAGAAAACCCAGATTTAGAGGCTACATCTCCTCCCTGAATCATAAAATTGCTCATAACTCTATGGAAAGTAGTGCTATCATACATGCCCTCTTTGGCCATTGATAAAAAACTCTCTTTGTGCTTTGGTGTATCATCAAATAATAGCACGGTTATGTCTCCAAGGCTGGTATGGATTTTCACTAGCGAATCCATATTTTCATCGCGCTCTGAGCAGCTTAAAGTAATGAATATAAGAGCAATAAAAAGAAGCTTAGTAGGTGTACGCATAAACTTTTTGAATTTTCTTTTTCGACATTTTTTTAATCGTAATAGTCATCTTAATATCCTCCAACGGCTTATTACGTCTATCCTTTTTTTGTTCAGCAATTTTCTCTACCACTTCAATACCTTTAATCACTTCTCCGAAAACGGTATAATTACCATCTAACGAATGATATCCATCTTCATTTTCTACAATGTAAAATTGAGAACCACTAGAGGCCTTTTTCGGGTTTGATCGATCAGGCTCTCTTGCCGCTGCAATTACGCCTTGTTTATGCGTTAATTCTTTCACAAATTCGGCTGGCACCGAGTAATCGGGCCCACCAAGACCATCGTTTGTTTTATCATCATCCTTGGTGTTGGGGTCTCCTCCCTGTATCATAAAATTATCTATAATTCTATGAAATGTGGTTCCATCGTAAAACCCTTCTTCTGCCAATTTTAGAAAATTAGTTTTATGCTTTGGCGTTTTATCGTAGAGTAACAGGTCAATGTCACCAAAATTAGTATGAATTGTTACTACCTGATCCTTACCCTTTGGGCCTCCTCCTAAAAAGAAGGCTATCATAATTGTTATTATTGAGAGGTTCACTTTTTAATAAATACTTTAGAAATATTAATAGATAAATTCATAAATAGCAGTTTGCTATTGGCATTTCTTTCAATATGGTAAGAGGCATCCGAGATTAAATGCGATAAGTGCTCAAACTGATTTGTGGAAATGGCCTTACCAAAACTGGAAGCAAATGTTTTTTCATCGCCTTCTACACGAAACAATTTATCTTGTGTGGTGCTAATGGAAACCAATGCCTCTCTAAGTATCGAAAGCCCATATTTTAAAAAGGTGTTTTGTGCTGTCTTGTTCAGCTTGGCAAACTCTTCTGCTTGATCCACTAATTCGCCCATCTTCCTTTGGTGGCAATGGCGCATCCATTGCTTAAAAAAGTTAAAATTATCAGTTTCTACCTGAGCTGACAAATACAAGGCTGTACGCAAAGAGCCATCAGCTAAATGTGTCAATTGTTTTGCTCTATCTGAGGCCACTCCGTGCGCTGAAGTTAATACTTCGCTCAGCTCTTGATCTGTAAATGATGGAATATTTAATCGTTGTGTTCTAGATATTATAGTGGTAAGTAATGTATCTGGTTGTTCTGAAACTAAAAGGAAGAGTGAATTATCCGGTGGCTCTTCCAGCACTTTCAAA
This sequence comes from uncultured Roseivirgaceae bacterium, assembly GCA_964654735.1. GTDB lineage: Bacteria > Bacteroidota > Bacteroidia > Cytophagales > Cyclobacteriaceae > JAKISE01. Next base: position 4,581 of record CAZZML010000022.1, read on the forward strand.
ATCCCATTTGCTGCATTTTTATGCATTAGCTCAGGATGCCAAATAATCATTATTTTAAATTTTCCTTCAAAGGCTTTGAGCGATAAATTATTAATAATGGTTATTTTTTCTTTTGTGCTTATTAAAGCTTGCTTTCCTTCGCCACCGTATATCTCTGACCAATCTTGAAGATTTCCATAAGGGGTGGTTAACAAAAAACTTCGCCATTCTTTTAAAAACAATTGGCTTTTTGCATCTTTTGCTAACACGTTTTTTGTGCCACTTACAGGAAAGATAAAATGCACATCGGGATGTACAAATTTTTGATTCTTGCTACAAGAAGAACACTCTCCACAGGCATCTTCTTGTGTAGGGTTTTCGCAATTTAAAAAAGTAGCATAGGCCAATGCCATGGAGAGGGCAGGTGAGCCAGGCATACCCGCAAATAATTGCGCATGCGCTACGTGGTTACTCTTAACCGCAGATCTTAATAAGGACTTGGTAGTCTCTAAACCGTGTATATCTTTAAATCGCATTCCTTATTTTTCCCACGTTCTATATTGTGTTTCCAACTCAAATATGGTTGAAAGAATTTCTTTTTCCACTTCGTTAAAATTTCCATGCCTTCTTCGCATAGACACTTCCGCCATTTTATATACTTTAGGTAGCTTAAATGTGGCAAAACCAGCAGGGCCTCCCCAAGCAAACGAAGGTATAAATGTGCGTGGAAATCCTGCACCAAAAATATTGGCAGCCACGCCTACAATTGTGCCAGTATTAAACATAGTGTTGATACCACATTTTGAGTGATCACCCATCATTAGACCACAGAATTGCTCACCAGTACTCATAAAGCTTCCTTTGTCATAATCCCATACTTTAATAAGATCGTAATTATTTTTGAGGTTACTCGTATTTGTATCAGCACCAATATTGCACCATTCTCCTACAACTGAATTACCTAAAAAGCCATCGTGCCCTTTATTACTAAAGCCAAAAATAATCGAATTGCTCACTTCTCCACCTACCTTGCTCCAAGGGCCAATCGTAATATCGCCCCTCATCCGAGCATTGGTATTCACGGTAGAATTATGGCAAATGGCAAATGGCCCTCTAATAATTGCTCCTTCTTCTATGGAAGCTTCTTTGCCAATGTAAATGGGGCCGTTTTCAGCATTTAAAGTAGCATCTTTAATTGTTGCTCCTTCTTCTATAAAGATACTTTCTTGGTTATAAATTCTTGTATATGGGTCGTTTACTGGTTGGCTTACTCTTCCCTTAGTAATCAATTCATAATCTGCTCGTATTTGAGCACCATTCTGTTTAAAGATATGCCAGTTTTGAGTTATCAAAGTTACGTCTCCATCAAACTCAACCTCTTCACAGCCTTCTCCAATGAGTCTGTATTCTGTTTTGCCTTCCAACGAAGCCAATAAAATCCCTTCTTTTACCAATTTATGATTGGGTTTAAGATGTTGGATTGCCTTTAGTACCATCTTATCAGGACAAAGATTACCAGAAATGTATAAGTTTTGTTCCTTAAATTTTACTGTATATTTTTTAGCAAGATATTCTTCTGTCAAATAAGACAACTCCGAATCCAAGTGCTTTCTCCACTTGTCAGCAATAGTTAAAACACCTACCCGGATTTCTGCTATAGGCCGGGTGTATGTAAACGGCAGAAGCTTTCTGCGTGCAGTGATAGAATCAAAAAGAATCAGGTTCATGCTGTAAAAATAAAAAAGTCTCCATCCGCTAGCTAGCGGATGGAGACTTTTTATTAATCGATAAAATAGACTAATTATTTTTTCTTGTAACGGGTATTGAATTTCTCAACTCTACCTGCTGTGTCTAAGAATATTTTCTTGCCAGTGTAGAAAGGGTGCGAAGCAGAAGTAACTTCCACTTTAATTAATGGGTACTCGTTTCCGTCTTCCCATTTAATTGTTTCGTCAGAACCCATGGTAGATTTAGTTAAAAAAGCAAACTCACTTTGTAAATCTTGGAAAACTACTGGCTTGTATTCTGGGTGTATTTCCTTTTTCATTATATATAGATATTTTCGTCTGTTCTTAATTTCGGAGCACAAAGTTAGAGAATTTCATTCTTTGTTCAAATATTTTCTACTTAATTTGAGGTATAAATTATTGTTTTTCAAATATTAGTAGAAAATTTTGACCAAAAAAGCTTTTTTTTTTATTCTTTGTTGGGTTATAGCATCCCAAATTTCTTTTGCACAAAGTACAAATATACCTCTAAACAAGGATACCTATCATTTAATTGATCGGCTGGAAATTTTAAGTGGAGACTTAGCACCTAACCACCATAGTGCTGTAAAGCCTTATGCCAGAAAGGCCATTGGCCAATTTACAGATTCTATTCAACGCCAAAATCTAAAAGGCTCAAGACAAGACGATTTTAATCTTGAATATTTACGAAACGATAATTGGGAGTGGGTAGATAGCAGCACCAATATGAGTAAAAGACCCTTTTTGAACACATTTTATAAGAACAAATCAGACTTTTTGTATGGAGCCGACAAAAAAGAAGGCATTCAGTTTCATATTAGCCCTGTTTTATACCTTAGTTATGGAGGAGAGTCTGCCCAAGCAGAATACACCTATATAAATACCAGAGGGCTTCAACTTAGAGGGATGATTGATAAAAAGGTGGGATTTTATGCTTTTATGAGTGAAAACCAAGTACGCTTTCCGGTGTATGTGCAAGATTTTGTTAGAGAAAACAGAGTAGTCCCCAATGAAGGGTTTTGGAAAAGTTTTGGCACCAATGGCTACGATTTTTTTAATGCTACCGGTTATATCAGTTTTAATGCCACTAAACACATCAACTTTCAGTTTGGGCACGATAGGCAATTTATTGGTGATGGCTACCGCTCTATGTTGATGTCGGACTTTAGTCCGCCAGCCCTCTTCTTAAAAATAAACACGCAGGTTGGTAAGTTTAATTATACCAACTTATTTACTCAGGTATTTGCAGATGCGTACGGTAATTCGGGAGGATCGATAGGTAACACGCAATTTCCTAAAAAATATTTAGTAGCACATAGGCTAGGGATTAATATTGGCAAACATATAAACCTTGGTGTTTTCGAGTCGGTTGTTTTTGGCCGAGAAGACTCGTTAGGTAATAATCATTTTGAATTAAGTTATTTGAACCCCATTATTTTTTACCGCTCGTTGGAACAGCAAAATGGCAGTTTAGATAATGCACTTATTGGGTTTGATGCCAAATGGAATTTCTGGAAGCATTTCTCCATGTATGGCCAATTTATTTTTGATGAGTTTAAAATTAGTGAGCTAACAGCAGGTACTGGTTGGTGGGCTAATAAGTTTGGCTATCAACTAGGGTTAAAATATATTGATGTTGCCAATATTAAAAACCTTGATTTGCAAATAGAGTATAATTCGGCACGGCCCTACACCTATACCCACTCTACAATTTACTCCAATTACTCCAATTATAACCAAGCTATGGCTCACCCTCTGGGAGCTAATTTTAAAGAATCCATTGCTATTATTAGGTATCAGCCTATTCCTAAACTTAGCCTTACAGGCAAGCTAATTTATGCTAAATATGGTTTAGATGCTGCCAACGAAAACTGGGGGAAAGACATTTTAAAAGACTATAATACCCGAGAGCAAGAATATGGAAATTTTACAGGCCAAGGCATTGCCAGCTCGCTAATGTTTGTTGATGTTACAGCTACCTATCAAATTAAGCATAATACTTTCTTCGATTTCAAGCTTATCTCGAGAGAGCAAAAAAGCGATGACCCAACGTTTGCCAATAAATCTACCATTTATTCATTCGCATTTCGATGGAACATCGCTCAGAGAGTACAGGAGTTTTAATCAATTAAGCTAGTTTTGTGCTCTTGCAAAATATATGAATACTTACCTTAGAATTATTTCTTATGCCAAAGGCCTTGGCTGGTACGTACCGCAGTATGTAGTATCCGTAATATTATATTCTTTTTTTAGTGTATTTAATATTGCCTTAATGGCTCCTATGTTCGAGGTGCTATTTCAGCAAAATACCTCGGTAACGGCTCCATTAAGTGTGCCTGAATACAGCTTTGATATTAATTATTTAATTGATTTGTTTAATTACTACTCATATCAAATAATGATTCTTCATGGCAAAATGGGGGTCTTAAAATTTGTTGGGTTAGCCCTTGTGGTTGCTGCTTTTTTCTCCAATATTTTTAGATATATAACTACCGTACTCTTAGCAATTATGAGGAATAAGGTTATTGAAGGAATGAGGGTTGATGTTTTTGATAAAGTAACAGGGTTAGACATTGGTTACTTTACTAATGAACGCAAAGGAGATATTATGTCTCGGATTACAAATGATGTGCAGCAAGTTGAACATACGGTTCAAGATTCTTTAAAAGTGGTATTCCAAGAACCAATACATCTCATTTTTTACTTTATTGCCTTATACACAATTTCACCAATTTTAATGCTTTATACATTAATCCTTTTACCTCTTTCGGGTGGATTAATTGCAGCCATAGCCAAATGGCTAAAGAAGAGCGCAGCAAAAACTCAAAAATCAATGGGCAACCTATCGTACCACGTAGAAGAAGCAATTAGCGGTATTAGGTTGATAAAAGCATTTACAGCGAGAACATATATTTCTCAAAAATTTAAAAAAGAGGTAGCCAATTATGCCAGGCTTAGTATTTCTATGTCTAAGAAATTTGATATGGCAAGTCCTATATCTGAATTTTTAGGAATCTTAATAGTTGCGGGTCTCTTAATACTCGGAGGGTCTATGGTATTAAGTGATAACCCAACATTAACAGGAACAGGTTTTATTACCTTTATTCTGCTATTTGCACGAGTACTACAGCCTGCTAAGTCCATTTCAAGCTCCCTTAGTTCTATTCAAAGGGGGCTTGCCAGTGCAGAACGTATATTTGAAATTACAGATACCAAACCTTTAATTACTGAAAATAATGAAGGTAAAGTTGTTGGAGAGTTTAAAGAAGGGATTTCCTTTAAAAACGTTTCTTTTAAGTACGAGGATGAGTTTGTACTTAAAAATATTTCATTCGAATTAGAGAAGGGAAAAACCATTGCACTCGTTGGCATGTCTGGTGGAGGCAAATCTACTATTGCAGATTTAGTGCCTCGTTTTTATGACCCAACCGATGGCGAAATTACCATTGATGGTATTGACTTAAGAAAATGCACATTAAACTCTGTTCGTGAAAAAATGGGAATTGTAACCCAAGAGTCCATTCTGTTTAATGATACTATTCTCAGCAATATTGCTTTTGGTATTGAAAGCCCCTTAGAAGAAGATGTTATAAAAGCAGCAAAAATTGCCAATGCACACGATTTTATAATGGATACCCCCAATGGCTATCAAACGGTTATTGGAGAAGACGGAGCTAAACTCTCTGGTGGTCAACGACAACGGTTAAGCATTGCAAGAGCTGTAATGAAAAACCCGGATATTCTAATCCTTGATGAAGCCACTTCAGCTTTGGACTCTCACTCAGAAAGGCAAGTGCAAGAAGCCATTACCAACCTTATGAGCCATAGAACTTCACTGGTTATTGCACATCGTTTGAGTACCATTCAGCATGCGGATGAAATTTTAGTAATCGAAAGAGGCGAAATCATCGAAAGAGGCACCCATTCTGGGCTTATGCAAAAAGGAGGCAAATATAAGTCTTTACAGGATATGCAAAACATGTAACTTCTCAATATCCGCAGATAGTTTTTGGGTTTTACTTTTAGAATGCACTTTTAAAAGCCAGAAAGGGACTTTTCTCTTTTTAAGTTTAAAGTTTACCTGCAACTATTGAGAAGTTACCAAAACATCAAATAATTGCTTGTCAATCAGTTAATTATTAACTTGTGCTTTTAATCAACTCAAGCCATTATGAAACTTAAATTATCAATTTTAATTCTATTCGCCTTTTCGGCATTTCAGTGTACTATGGATAAAGAAAACAAACAAGTGCTAGCTCCGCCAACGGTTGCCAAACATGAGAAAGTATTTAACGAACATGGCCATAAACGAGTTGATAATTACTATTGGCTTAATCAAAGAGAAGATACTGCTGTTTTAAATTACCTCAATGCCGAAAACACTTATCTAGATAAGGTAATGGAGCACACGAATGAGCTGCAAGAAAAGCTTTATAATGAAATTGTTGGTCGCATTAAAAAGGACGATTCTTCTGTTCCGTACTTTAAAAATGGGTATTGGTATTATACCAAATACATAAAAGGGGGCGAGTACCCTTTATACTGCCGTAAAAAAGAAAGCTTGGACAATGAAGAAGAAGTAATGCTTGATGGCAATGCCATGGCAGAAGGTCATTCCTATTTTTCCATTGGAGGCTTTAGTGTTAGCCCTAATAATAATATGTTGGTGTATGGAATTGACACCGTAAGCCGCAGGAAATACACTCTTCATTTTAAAAATTTGGAGACTGGTAAAGTGTCAGAAGAAATCATTCCAACTACTACAGGAGGAGCCTCTTGGAGCAACGATAATGAAACCATATTTTTTACCACTAAAGATGAAAATACGTTAAGAAGTGATCGGGTTCATCGTTATAAGGTGGGGCAACCTGATAGCAAAGAAGAAATTTATTTTGAAGCAGATGATACCTTCTACACCGGCATTTACAAATCGCTTTCAGGTAAGTATCTAATTCTTTGGTCAGGGGCTACACTTACTTCAGATTATCGCATATTAAATGCCGATGACCCTTGGGGTGAGTTTACCCCCTTTACACCCAGAGTGCGAGGTCATGAGTATAATATTGAACATCACGAAAATCAGTTTTATATTACCACCAATAAAGATGGTGCCACCAACTTTAAATTAATGACTACACCCGATAACCAAACTGAAGTGAGCAATTGGCAAGAGCTAATTGCACACAACCCCAACACTTTATTGGAAGGAATTACTGCTTTTAAAAATTATTTAGTGGTTGAAGAACGCACCAATGGGCTGAATCAGATTCGTGTTAGAAACCTTACCAATAATAAAGAGCACTATATTGCCTTTGAGGAGCAAGCTTATATGGTTTATACTACAGGTAACCGTGAGTATAACACAAACACACTTCGGTTTAGTTATCAATCAATGACCACTCCTAGCTCTACTTATGATTACCAAATGGATACGAAAGAGCGAGAACTCAAAAAACAACAGGAGGTAGTGGGTGATTTTGACCCAGCCAATTACATAACGGAAAGGATATTTGCTACAGCTCGAGATGGAGCAAAAGTGCCCATGAGTTTGGTGTATCGTAAAGGGTTTAAAAAAGACGGGGCTAATCCAACCTTGCTCTATGCCTATGGGTCATACGGCTCAACCATCGATCCTTATTTTAGCTCTGTAAGATTGAGCTTATTAGACCGTGGGTTTGTGTATGCTATTGCACATATTCGTGGAGGACAAATGATGGGGCGTCAATGGTATGAAGATGGTAAAATGTTTAATAAGAAAAACACTTTTTTCGATTTTAACGATTGTGCCAAATATTTAGTAGCCGAAGGCTATTCTGCCAAAGACGAACTCTTTGCTATGGGTGGTAGTGCCGGAGGCTTATTAATGGGTGCCATTATAAACTACGAGCCTGAATTATACAAAGGAGTTGTAGCAGCTGTACCTTTTGTAGATGTGGTTACCACTATGATGGACGAAACCATTCCGTTGACAACAGGCGAGTATGATGAATGGGGAAACCCTAACGATAAAGAGGCTTATGAATATATTTTAAGTTATTCGCCTTACGATAATGTTGAAGCCAAGGCATACCCAAATATGCTGGTAACCACAGGCTTGCACGATTCGCAAGTGCAATATTTTGAACCTGCTAAATGGGTGGCCAAGCTACGAGAGCTAAAAACAGATAATAATATTTTGCTACTACACACCAATATGGAAGCCGGGCATGGCGGTGCTTCGGGTCGCTTTAAACGTTATAAAACCACGGCCTTAGAGTATGCTTTTATGTTGGATTTGGCTGGGATTAAAGAATAATTTTCTGCTTTAAGTGTCACTTTGAATAGAGCTATACCACAGAGCTACACAAAGGATAACGGAGTTTCACAAAGTAATTGTTGTTCTAATTTTGCAAACTACAAACATTTTTCACTTAGCTAGAAATAGCACAGTTACTTTAAAATGGGTTCAATAGATAACCAGACATTCGAAAAACTAGACTCCCTAGCTCAAGGAGAATACGCTAATTGCACCTTTAAGAACTGCTCATTTTTAGAGCAAGACTTCTCGAATTATACGTTTATGGAGTGCACATTTGAACACTGCGATTTAAGCTCTGTGCAAGTAAAGAATACAGGGCTTAAAGACGTAATCTTTCTGCATTGTAAGCTTTTAGGTATCAATTTTTCAGAAGCAAATCCTTTTTTATTCAGTTTACATTTTGAATATTGTATATTAAACTATGCTTCGTTTTACCAACTAAAACTCAAGAAAATTCAAATTAAGAAATGCCTGCTCCAAGAGATGGACTTTGCAGAGGCAGACCTAACAGGAGCTAAATTTATACAATGCGATTTTCGAGGAGCCTTATTCGACCAAACAAATCTTGAAAAAGCGGATTTCTCCACATCTATCAATTATACTATCGATCCTGAGGCCAATAGAATTAGGAAAGCCAAGTTTTCACAAGAAGGTGCTTTGGGATTATTAACCAAATATGATATTATTATAACATGAAGAAGATTTTAGCACTAACGATTCTATCCGCAATTTTTGCAATGGCTTGTACAAATACAGATAAACCCAAAGTAGTGTATGCTCAAGATACCACTGCTATAGGGATTATTATCGACACCACGGCCGTACCCATGGCTAATTTGCCCATTCATTTTGATAGCACCGACTACCTCATTTTTGTGGTTGGTAAAACGAAAAGTTGGAGTAGAGATTCAAAGTTTTACATTGGTTCTGGCAGAAGTGATGACGAATCTTTTTCTGTAGGCTACTTTGATGGCGAATCAGTAAGGGGAGATATAGATAATATCAAGTTTCAGCATATTGATTCCATCCATATTAGGGAATTGGCAACTGAGCAAATTAAAATTAGGAGTTTTTATTTAGTGCACACTACTGCTGATGTAATTCTGTTAGAAGTAATGGATAAAGACACCAATAAGGATCAGCAATTAACGTATGAAGATGTGGTTTCGCTTTACATTGCCAACTCTAATGGCACCAAGTTTAAAAAATTAAGTGTTAATGGACACCAACTGCTCGACTGGAAATTAATGTCATCGGCTAACCGAGTTTATTTTAGAACCATTGAAGATATAAATAGAAATGGCGAATTTGATAAGAAAGATGCGTTTCACCATTATTTTGTATCTCTAAAAACAGAAGATTTTGAGGCGATTGAAATATACCCTTTAAAAGCTGAGATATAACAATTGCCTCTTTACATTGCTATCTATGCTACGTTTTAAAGGTGCTGTTTTTTCAAATTCAGGGTTACAAATCAAACCAAAATCAAGTAAATAAAATCTATTTTGATACCTTTAGTGAAATTAATAATCAAATGTTTGATATATGAAATGGATTTGGGTTTTGCTAGTCGTAGCATTTGGTACATTACAAGCACAAAACCACTCCTCTGATGGCAAAGAGGAAGACGTATTTAAGCATAACCGATTAGCAATTATAATTAGTCAAACCCATGTACCTAAAGCATTTCAATCAAGTACAGGCAATGAAGGCATAATTGTTCCTTCTTGGGGGCTTAATTATGAGTATTGGTTCAATCATAAATTTGCTTTTGGGATACATAGCGATATGGAAATTTCTAACTATATTATTGAGGAAGAAAATGGGCAAGAACTTGAAAGAACCAGGCCTTTAATTATTGCCTTGGTTGGTATTTACAATCCTTGGAAAGGGCTAGAATTATTAGGCGGTTTTGGAAGAGAGTTTGAGGAACACAAAAAGTTCTGGGTGTATCGTTTTGGGGTAGAGTACGAAATAGAAATTGGGAATCATTGGGATATTGCACCGGGATTGGTGTTCGATATTAAAGAAGATTTATACGATTCATGGACTATTGGCCTAGGAGTTGGAAAAAGATTTTAAATTAACTTTAAATTATAAATAAATAGCAAATGAAATTTAGTGTATTAATTATTGGTGTGCTAGCTGTATTTATGAGTTGTAACCAACCAACTAATAATAGCGAAGCAAACGTTGCCGTTGTTGAAAAATACATAAAGGCAGTAGAAATAGAGGATTATGAGGCAATGGCTGCTTTACTTGACGAAAATTATTTAGGCTTAGGGCCTTCCATATCGGACTCAACAGGCAGAGAAGCAGCATTAGCAAGTTGGAAAGAAAATGTAGAGAACCTTTACGATAATATTGTCTATGAAAGGTCTCAAACAGCGGCCATTTTAATAAAAGAAGGAGATAACAGCGGTGAGTGGGTGGCCAACTTTGCACAACTTAAAATCACTTATAAGGATAAAGCTTCAGTTGTAATATGGGCTAACACCAATTATAAAGTGGAGAATGGTAAAATTGTAAAAAGCTTTACTTTTTATAACGAGGCCGATGCCTTGAGGCAATTAGGGTATGTATTTATCAACCCCAATAATTTATAATATTTAACTCAAGAAATAATGAAAAATAGAACTATACTTTATATCGCACTTTTTTCTTTTGCATTGGTGTTTCAGGCAACAGCACAAGAAACTACTGCCACACCACCCCCAACTACAAGCATTTCTAAAGGGCTAGGTCTCTACGTTTTCCCATCTAACGGGCAAACTCAAGAACAATTAGATGTAGATGAAATGGAATGTTATAAATGGGCAAAGACACAAACTAATTACGACCCATTAAACCCAACAAAAGTAGAAGCCAAAGATGCCGATACATCCTTAAACGGCTCTGCGGTAGTGGGTGCTGCCAAGGGTGCAGCAGCTGGTGCCGCCATTGGTGCCATTTCGGGTGATGCTGGCCAAGGTGCTGCTATTGGAGCAGTAGTTGGTGGCTTAGCCGGTCGTAGAGCTAGAAGAGCTGGAGACATGGCTGAACAACAAAATAATGAAGCTGCAGCCGCTGAAGCCAATAAAAAAATGTTAGATGATTATATTAAGGCCTTTTCTGCATGTATGGAAGGCAAAAATTATACGGTTAAATAAAGCCCCCTAATAAGTAATGAATCTTGATAAAGTAAAAAAAGAGATGATTGATGTGGGGTTAATCACGCTTTACTTTTTTCTGTGCTTTGCCATTTTTATGATTATTAAAAAGCTCGTACTTTTTCAACACAATATCACTTTTTATGGTTGGAGCACAGCTTTAATTGGTGCTTTGGCCATAGGCAAGGTGGTGTTTATTATTGATAAATCACCCCTACAAAAAGCACTAGCTCATTTAAAGCCAATTTATGAAATATTGGTAAAGGCATTGTTTTATACCATATTGGTATTTCTAGTCTCAATTCTTGAAAAAACCATTCATTACTGGATCGAAGATTCTCTCTTAGGAACGTGGCAATTGCATTTGTTTGGGCACGGAAAGGGAGCTATGTTGCTGGCTCACTCTATTTATATCTATTTTTGCTTTGTAGGCTTTTTCTTTATTCACTTTTTAGTTGAAATGTTTGGTAGAGAAAAATTAATTAATTTGTTGACCACTAAAAGATGACTAAAAAAATAATTTTTCTAATCTTATTTCTATTTGTAACAAAGGTAAGTCAGTCTCAAGTTTTAATATCGCTCCTTTTAGGAGATAAACTTAATTCTGATAAAATAGAGTTTGGCTTAGACCTTGGTGTTAATTACGCTCAAATGTCTGGATTTGAAAGTGCCACACCAACAGCTGCTTTTAACCTTGGCTTTTATTTTGATTTTAAACTAAAAAACCAATTATACCTAAACACAGGTGTTTTGGTAAAATCTAATGTAGGGTTAAATAATTTAAGAGAAAACGATGTGCTCATTTTAGACCCAGCTACAATATATGCCGATTCTGGCTCATACGAGCAGAAAACTTCTTATTTCCATGTGCCTGTGGCTCTAAAATACCGATTTAAAAATCATTTTTATGTTCATCTTGGCCCTCAGTTTGCACTAAGAACCAAGGCCTTTTTAACTTATAGTAACGAAAAGGGTGATAAGGAGCTTACAGTTAAAACCAATAACAGCGACCTCTTTAACCGCCTCGAAGTAGCAGCTATAGGAGGCATTGGTTATAAGTTGAGAAAAGGTACAGGTATGAATATTGGAGTTAAATATTTTTATGGACTCACCAATGTTTTTAAAGATGATTATTTTAACTCTAAAAACAGTAGCTTTTATGTGTACGTAGGCATACCAATTGGTAGAGAAAAACCTGCAAAATCTAAGTAGAGCTTGTTATACCCTTAGCTCATCTTCACCATTTTGCTAATATAGTTGCTATAATAGTACTTTAACCCAACTTGGCAATTACCCATGCTAAGTTGCAGGTGTACAGGCAGAT
>CAZZML010000023.1:0-16687 GCA_964654735.1 uncultured Roseivirgaceae bacterium
TGAATGGTTGGCAATTGGAATGCGTAATAGATTATTCATGAATTATTCAGGTTATGAAAAAAGGAGGCTGTTTCAAAAGTAAAAAAGCAAACAGCGAAGCGTCATCCTGAACCACCAACTGGCGGTTCAGGATGACGAGAATACTTTTGAGGCAGCTACTTTTTAATTATTGTCCGTCTATAAACTTCGGTGTCTGGTTCATAAAGTCCGCTATCAAGGCTTGTGAAGTCAAAAAAAACGGAGTTTACTGGGGTAATCGAGTATTTTTTTAACAAGTGTAACGCAGATAGCGGACTTTATGAATCAGACACTAATTAGTAGCGCTTTCTGCTTCCTCATTCTTAACTATAGTATCAGTACCAGATACCGAGGAAGTTTCAGAAGATGAGTCAGTTGCATTTTTTTCTTTCTCGGCTTTCTCTTCTGCCTCTTTTTTTACTAATGCTTCCTTTTCTTCTGCTATTTTCTCTCGTTTGCCTTCGTCTTCAATAAAAGCTTCGTAGGTTGTTTGTTGTTCAAAAGGTCGTTTGCCAATCAACCGCTCCAAATCCACTTGGTAAAGAATCTCTTTCTCTAAAAGCTCCTTCGCTAAAATTTCGAGTTCTTCTTCTTTATGTTTAAGCAATTCAAGTGTTCTTGCATAAGCATTTGTAATTATCTTTTTGGCTTCTTCATCAATTATTTGAGCAGTGGCTTCAGAATATGGTTTATTGAAATTATAATCTTGTTGTTTCGAACTATAGAAGGAAACATTGCCAATTTTATCATTCATACCATAAATACTCACAATGTTATAGGCAACTTGAGTCACTCTTTCCAAATCACTGAGGGCACCAGTAGATATTTTGCCAAAAATTATTTCTTCAGCTACTCTACCACCTAAAGCCATGCACATTTCATCAATTAATTGATCTGTTTGGTATAAAAACTGTTCTTTAGGTAAATATTGGGCATATCCTAATGCAGCTAAACCTCTTGGAACAATACTTACTTTTACCAATGGGTCGGCATGTTCTAAAAACCACCCAGCCACTGCATGACCAGCTTCGTGGTAGGCAACAATTTTCTTTTCTTCTGGTGATATGATTTTGTTCTTTTTCTCCAGTCCACCAATTACTCGGTCGATGGCATCTTGAAAATCAATCATATAAATTGCCTTTTTGTCTTTACGGGCAGCAATAAGAGCTGCTTCGTTACAAACATTGGCAATTTCGGCTCCTGCAAACCCTGGAGTTTGAGCTGCTAGTTTTTTAGAGTCTATTTCTTCACTAAGCTTTAATGGCTTTAAGTGTACTTTAAAAATTTGATTTCTACCTACAATATCGGGTTTGTCAATGGCTATTTGCCTATCAAATCTACCCGGACGAAGCAAGGCATTATCAAGTACATCGGGTCGGTTGGTTGCAGCCAATATAATTACACCAGAGTCGGTGGCAAAACCATCCATTTCAACCAGTAATGAATTGAGCGTGTTTTCACGTTCATCATTTCCACCTGGCATCTGGCCTTTGCCCCTAGAGCGACCAATGGCATCAATTTCATCTATAAATACAATACAAGGTGCTTTTTCTTTGGCTTGTTTAAATAAGTCTCGAACTCTTGCAGCACCTACTCCTACAAACATTTCCACAAAATCGGAGCCTGAAAGTGTAAAGAATGGCACAGCGGCTTCTCCAGCCACAGCTTTTGCCAATAATGTTTTTCCTGTTCCTGGAGGGCCTACTAGTAAAGCACCTTTTGGTATTTTACCACCTAAAGTGGTAAATTTAGCAGGGTTCTTTAAAAAATCAACAATTTCTTTTACTTCCTCTTTAGCTTCTTCAAGCCCAGCAACATCATCGAAAGAGATTTTAACCTTATTATCTGCATCGAAAAGGGCTGCTTTCGATTTTCCAATATTAAATATCTGTCCACCAGGCCCTCCTTGACCTGTCATTCTGCGCATCATAAACCAAAAGCCGAAAACTAATAGAAAAAGAAAGCCATAATTAAAAAACATTGCCGTAGGGTCACTTCTTTCTTCAATGTTATAATCGAGCTTATTATCTTCTCCTAACTTTTGGTTTAGCCCCTTAACAATGTCATCCCATTTATCTGCCGAAAGAACCTTAAACGTATATTGTGGGCCACCTTCTGAAGTGCCTAGGGTTACTCTATTATCGAGCTCCGTTTTATACTTTGCATTTGCGAGTGCCTCTTTCTTGAGCTGGACTTCCACCATATTTTGCCCACGAACAAACGTAAGTTTTTCTACATCGTGGCTTAGGGCCATTTCTGTAAATTTACGCTCTGAAATTTCGATGAGCGTATTGGTATTATTTAGCCAGAATATAGAGGAGATGACCAAGACTAATGTGATAATCACCCATAACTGATAATTCTGTTTGGGTTGAGGAAGTTTAGAGTTGATTCCTCCCTTTTTTTTATTATTCGCCATTTATGCGTTTGTTTTCTATTTAGTTAAATTTTAGGCTGATTCTTCAACCTCAGTTATTTTGGCATCTGCCCATAAGTCTTCTATACCATAAAAAATTCTAGAGTCATTAGAAAAAATATGAGACACAACATCTACGTAGTCGAGTAGAACCCAATTTTTATTGTTACTACCTTCTTTATGCCAAGGGTGTTGCTTGGTAATCTTATATACTTCTTCTGTAACAGATTCAGATATACCGGTCATATGCGTATCGGAGTTTCCTGTACAAATTACGAAAAAATCAGCAACTGCGTTATTGATTTTTCTTAAATCTAACACCTGAATATCTAATGCCTTTTTCCCTTGCATCCCTTTAACAATCAACTGGCTTAATTTATCAGATGAGAGTGGCGCTTCTTTTTTGGTCATGTACTAACTTTGGCTTACTCGAACTACTTTCAACTTGAGTTAGACCTAAGGAATGCTGTTAGAAAATAAGGTAGTAGGTAAGATTTTGGGAATAAAAACGAAGAAATAGTGGATTATTTCAAAATTTTTATTTCTAAAAGATTGCCTGCTAGAAATTTTCCCTAAGAGCTTTAGCAAAACTACCCTAAACTTCTTTGAATTAACTCGTTAGTTCTGCATAAATTTGAGTCCCGATAGCAATAGGGATGAAATTTTCGCTTAAAGCTGATGTATTCCTTAGGTCTAACTCAAGTTTTCACAAAAATACTAAAAAAGAGTGTATAAAATCCCTGCCAACTTTGGCTTTACGTCTAATTACATACATTATCTGCCAAGCTGTCATTCTACCAACGAGGTTGCTACCAATTTGTTGGCAAATGGCGCAGAAGAAGGAACTGTTATAATAACCGATAATCAAACAAATGGTAAGGGTCAGAGAGGAAATTTTTGGGAGTCAGACCCTTTTTTTAATTTAACTTTTTCGCTTATACTCAAACCGAATTTTTTGCCTGTTCAAAACCAATTTCAACTCATTCAGGTTATTAGTATAAGTATTGTTGAGGCTATTCAAGGGCTAGTTTCAAAAACCGTTAAAGTTAAATGGCCGAACGATATTTACGTTGGCGATAAAAAAATAGGAGGAATTCTAATTCAGAATACTGTAAAAGGAAAAAGAATTGAAAGTTCAGTCATTGGAATGGGCTTAAATATTAACCAAACAATATTTCAAACACCCAACGCCACATCCATTAAGGCATTAATGTGTAATCAAATGGATTTGAACGATGTACTAAATGGTGTGTTAAAATCTATTGCCGAAAATTATCTGAGATTAAAGAATGGGGAACAAAAGGCTATTGGTGTTGAGTATTATAACTTGCTTTTGGGACTAAATGAGACTAGAAACTTTAAAGCAGAAGAGAGCTTTTCCGGCAAAATTATTGGTGTAGATGCTCAGGGGAGGTTATTGATAGAGACAGGCAGAGGAATCCGGTGCTTCCAAAATCAGGAAGTGAAATTTGTTTAGCTGAGGTTTTTCTCTTTGTACATAAAACTCAAATACGACAATAAATCTCCGAAATTATTAAGCATTTTTTGCTGTTCATTGGTAATAATTTTTTCTTCAAATTTTAGTAAAAGAAACCCATAAATAGCATTTAGGCATATTTGAATAGGGTTGTTAACTATGTTGTTGCTTTTTTTTATATTGCTTTTAATAAGTGGTTTTGCACTTTGTGCCAAATGAGCATATTTGTTGTCATTCTTGATTAGTTTAAAATGCAGTAGGGTTAATTCTTCTATCAAATTGTTTACTTCTGTTATATGACCAGCTTTTTCTACTTTATCAGTTCGCATATTCTCAATGAGAGATGCGTACCATAAAATAAGTTCTTTTTTTTCAGAATCAGTTACAGGAATATTGGTAATCATATATTCAGTAATCCGATTTAAATCGAATTCAAAAGTCCGTATCAAATCTTCTGATTGAAACATATAAATGAGATATTCCGAAATATTGTTCGCTTTCTTCTGATCTGCCTTAACCATTCCTTTTTCTTGCAAAGGTATTGGTAGAAATTATTAGTAATACCTTAAATCCGCAAGGAAAATCTATTACAAGCCATAAGATGATGTCATTCAGTCACTTGCTCAATAGTTGGTACTCACCAATATGCTACATTGATTCCGTTCCAAATATCTGTGCGAGCACCTGACTAACAGCATCTTATGGCTTTCATCACAAAGTTCCTTGCGGATTTAAGGTAAAATCAATTCTACTATTAGAATTGATTTTACTCGCTTCATTTCAGAATTTAATCTATATTTTTGCACCTCGTTTCGCAAAACGCCTTATATGGATAGAATTAGAAATTTTTGCATCATTGCTCATATTGATCATGGGAAAAGTACCTTGGCAGATCGACTCTTGGAAACCACTCAAACTGTGACCGATAGAGATATGCAATCGCAGTTGCTTGATAACATGGACTTGGAAAGAGAGAGGGGAATTACGATCAAGAGCCATGCTATCCAAATGGATTATTTGTATGAGAATGAGAAGTACACATTGAATTTGATTGATACTCCAGGGCATGTAGATTTTTCGTATGAGGTTTCAAGATCCATTTCTGCTTGCGAAGGAGCATTGCTTATTGTAGATGCTTCACAAGGCGTTGAAGCTCAAACCATTTCTAATTTATACTTGGCTTTAGAGCACGATTTAGAAATAATTCCTGTGCTAAACAAAATTGACTTGCCAGGGGCAAACCCCGAAGAAGTAACTGACCAAATAATTGATTTGCTGGGTTGTAGTAGAGAAAATGTTATTCATGCCAGCGGTAAAGAAGGCATTGGTATAACTGATATTTTAGAAGCGATTGTGGAAAGAGTACCCGCTCCAAAAGGTGATGAAAATGCCCCTCTTCAAGCCTTAATTTTCGATTCCGTTTATAACTCATTTAGAGGCATTGAAGTGTATTTTCGAGTTATGCAAGGCAAAATTCGAAAAGGGGATAAGGTTAAATTTGTTAATACGGGTAAAGAATATAATGCGGATGAAATTGGGATATTGAGGCTAGAACAAGAAGCTCAAGAAGAAATATTAGCAGGTAATGTTGGCTATTTAATTTCTGGAATTAAAGTTGCCAAAGAGGTAAAAGTGGGAGACACCATTACCCATGTTGATAATCCTTGTGGGGAATCAATTCAAGGGTTTGAGGAAGTAAAACCAATGGTATTTGCAGGTATTTATCCTGTGGAAACAACCGATTATGAAGAGTTGAGAAACTCAATGGAGAAATTGCAGTTGAACGATGCGTCTCTGGTATGGGAGCCAGAAACTTCGGTAGCCTTAGGCTTTGGGTTTAGGTGTGGTTTCTTAGGCATGCTGCATATGGAAATTGTGCAAGAACGCCTTGAGCGGGAGTTCGATATGACTGTGATTACCACAGTGCCTTCTGTTCAGTTTCATGCGGTATATGGAGATGGTCGAAAGGTGGATATTAATTCGCCTGCCGAAATGCCAGATCCAGGCTCTATCGATTATATGGAAGAGCCCTATATTTCTGCACAAATAATTACTAAAGCGGAGTTTGTAGGTCCTGTTATTTCGCTTTGTATGAATAAGCGTGGTGAAATTAAGAACCAAGTGTATCTTACTTCGGATCGTGTTGAATTGTCCTTTGAATTACCTTTGGGAGAAATTGTATTTGACTTTTTTGATAAACTCAAAACCATTTCAAAGGGTTATGCCTCTTTAGATTATGAATTAATCGGGTTTAGAAGGTCGAATGTGATTAAGCTGGATATTATGCTTAATGGAGATCCTGTGGATGCACTTTCTGCTGTTGTTCATAGAGATAAGGCATACGAATGGGGCAAGAGGCTTTGTGAAAAATTAAAAGAACTAGTTCCTCGTCAGATGTTTGAGATTGCAATTCAGGCTTCGATAGGACAAAAAATTATAGCACGAGAAACAGTAAAAGCCATGCGGAAAAACGTGTTGGCCAAATGTTATGGTGGTGATATTTCGCGTAAAAGAAAGCTACTTGAAAAGCAGAAAAAAGGAAAAAAGAGAATGCGTCAGGTAGGTAATGTAGAAATTCCACAAGAGGCATTTATGGCAGTATTGCAAATTGATTAAACCCGGATTATGCATTAGAGAATCGTTATGAGTAGTAAAGGAGCAATAAATCAGGAATTTATGGACGAAAAGCACCCCGATAGCTATACGGGGCTGCTATGGTTACAGACCATAAATTAGCTAAGCGACTGATTTGAAGCTATTTTGCTGCGGAGTAGGTTTTCTAATGCATAATTCGGGTTAAAATAAGACTAAAGACTAGAAGATATTAGACTTAAGATAGAAAAGGTGAATAACCTTAACAAGTCTAGCATCTAATAATCTAGTCCCTAAAGTCTAATAAAACATAAGGTATGGCAACAATTTTAGACGGGAAGAAAATATCGAAAGAGATAGAGAAAGAGATAAAGGCAGAAGTGAGTGCTTTTAATAAAAATGGACATCGCCCTCCACATTTAGTTGCTGTGTTGGTGGGTGAAGATGGGGCTAGTGAAACTTATGTAACCGCTAAAATGAAAGCCTGTGAAGTTGTCGGGTTCAAATCTTCCATGATTCGTTATGATGAAACAGTATCAGAGGAAGAAATTTTGGCTGAAGTTGATCGTTTGAATAATGATGATGGCGTGGATGGCTATATTGTGCAATTGCCATTACCGAAGCATATTTCAGTAGAAAAAATTATAGATAGAATAGATACGGCTAAAGATGTAGATGGTTTTACGCCCGCTAATTTTGGTAAAATTGATCAAGAACACCATAGTTTATTGCCAGCTACTCCAATGGGAATCATTGAGCTGCTGAATCGATATAAAATAGAAACTAAAGGCAAGCATTGTGTGGTAGTGGGTAAAAGCCACATTGTAGGTATGCCCATGAGTATTTTGTTGGCTGGCCCTGGAGATGCCACTGTTACTCTTTGTCATATTCATACCAAAAACCTTGAGGAACATACCCAAAAGGCTGATATTATAGTAGTAGCTGTTGGAAAACCGGGGTTGATAACCGGAGATATGGTAAAAGAGGATGTAGTAATTGTAGATGTAGGAACTACTCGTGTTCCGGATAGTTCTAAAAAGAGTGGGTTTTCGCTTAAAGGAGATGTTGATTTTGCCTCTGTAGAGCCCAAGGCATCTTACATTACACCTGTGCCGGGCGGGGTTGGCCCAATGACCATCGCTTCTCTTATAATGAATACCATGATTGCCTATAAAAAGAGAATGAATTTTTAAGGAAGTAATGGAAAGCTATAAAGTAATGGAGACCTTTTACTCTATTCAAGGGGAAGGGTATCATACAGGTAAGCCGGCTTTTTTTATACGTTTATCTGGCTGCGATATTGGTTGTTCGTGGTGCGATGTAAAGGAGTCGTGGGATACAGAAAATGCTAGCTTAAAATCAGTGGATGAACTTGTATCTGAAGCTGTTGTACACAGAGCTCAACGGGTAATTATTACAGGTGGCGAACCCACAATGTATGATTTAGCACCCTTAACTACCGCCTTCCAAAATGTGGGTATTCAAACTCATTTAGAAGCCTCGGGTGTTTATAAAATTACTGGCAGTTGGGATTGGGTGTGCATATCGCCCAAAAAGTTTAAAGCCCCATTGGTATCAGAAATGCAAAAGGCAGATGAGCTTAAAATTGTAGTTGTCAATAAATCAGACTATAGTTGGGCGCAAGAACATGCAGAAAATGTTGAGGCTAATTGCAAGTTATTTTTGCAGCCAGAGTGGGATAAATCTAGTAATGTTATCGAGGGTATTAACGAATATGTAAAGGATTTTCCTGAATGGAGAATATCTTTACAAACTCATAAGTATATGAATATTAGATAATGCGCTATTTATTAATTTTGCTTTTGCCAATATTTTTAACCGGCTATGCTGGTGCTCAATCCTATACTTCTAAAAACAAAAAAGCCATAAAACTTTATACTGAAGCTCGCACATTAATGGGAGCTCGCTCATTTGACAAGGCCTTTGATAAATTGCAAGCTGCCTTAGGTAAAGACCCTAATTTTGCAGAGGCTTACTTAAAACTGGCAACCATTTACCGAATTCGATTTCAAGACAGTTTGCAAATGAATTGCTATAAGGAAGTTGCAACTCGATACCCGAATATGTCCCGATTTGCCAGTACCTGGTATTTTTTAGGCTTACACGATTTTGAGGAAGGCCTGTATGCTGAAGCCTTAGCTTATCTTAAAAAATACCAAGAATTAACCTCTGCCAAAGGTAAATACTCAAACAAAGCCAAATTAATGATTGAAAACTGTGCCTTTGCCATTGCGTATAAAGTCAATGATTTTCAGTTTAATCCACGGCCTTTACCGCCCAATGTAAATCAATTTAAACAACAATATTTTCCTGTGTTAACGGCAGATCAAAAATCGTTGATTTATGTAAAACGAGAAGCCAATGAGGAAATAATGTTAAGCAAACAAGATGAGAATGGAAATTGGAGCAGCCCAGTTTCAATTTCAAAAAATATAAACACGGAGTTTAACGAAGGCACCTGCACCATATCTGCCGATGGCAGAAAATTAGTCTTTACATCCTGTATGGGGCGAAAAGGCTACGGAAGCTGCGATTTATATGTAAGCACTAAAGTGGGTGAAGAGTGGTCGGTTCCTGAAAATATGGGAAGTACAATCAATTCTTCTTCCTGGGATTCTCAACCAAGCCTTAGTGCGGATGGAAGAACTTTATATTTTGTGTCTAATAGGGGTGGAGGTTATGGTAGAAGAGACATATACGTTTCCACATTAGCCGAAAATAATGAGTGGAGTAAACCACAAAATATTGGTACAGATATTAATACACCATTTGATGATATCTCGCCATTTATTCACCCCAATGGGCAACGGTTGTACTTTGCAACCGATGGCAGGCTTGGGTTTGGGGGTTACGATATTTATTTTTCCGAAAAAGAAGATGCTCGTTGGTCAAAACCCACGAATTTCGGGTACCCGATTAATACCCATAATGACGAAGTTTCCATGTATATTTCTTCTAACGGAAACAAAGGCTATTATTCGCACGAAGAAAAGCAAGGCGAGAGTTTTACCAGTACTTTATTCGAAATTGATATACCACCAGCCTTGCAAATAGAGCATAAAAGCACTTATGTGTTTGGTAAGGTGGTAGATAAAAGAACAGGTGCTGCATTAGTGGCTAAAATTTCTTTAATTGATTTAGAAAGCAATACTTCAATAGAAGTGGTGTCCTCAGATTCTGTAAATGGAGATTATTTAATTGTGCTTACGGAAGGTAAAGAGTATGGTCTTTTTGCGGAGGCGGATGGCTACCTGTATAAAAGTAAAAACTTCAATTTAACAGAATCGTTGCTTGAACCTGTTAAGGTGAATTTAGAACTAGACCCAATTAAAGTTGGTTCTAAAATAGTGTTGAATAATATCTTTTTCGAGTTTAATAGTTATGAGCTTACAAGCACATCAAAAGTTGAATTGTCGAAAATTTTAAGCCTTTTGGAAGGCACGTCTATTTCTAAAGTACAAATTACCGGATATACCGACAATGTAGGTAATGACAAATATAATTTAGAGCTATCTGCCCAACGAGCAAAATCAGTTTATGACTACCTAATTGAAAATGGGGTCAATAAATCAAAATTAACCTTTGTTGGTAAAGGAGCCACTAATTTTGTTAAGGATAATACTACTGAATCAAATCGCTCTCAGAACAGGAGAATTGAGTTTGAAATAGTGGAATAGTTATATTTGTTATATCCATTATTAAAATGCAAAAAAAATCCCCCATTTCAGGGGATTTTTTTTGCATTTTAATAAGTAAATAGCCTAGTTTTAGGGGATGAAAAGTAATTTATGTTAAACCTAAACAAAAAAACATGAAAAAAGTTTTACTATTCGGTTTGAGCATGCTCATGGTAACAACCATGTCATTCGCTCAAGACCGTACAGTATCCGGTAGTGTTACATCCGCAGATGATGGCTCTACATTACCCGGAGTAAATGTGGTGGTTAAAGGAACCACACAAGGAGGAGTTACCGATATAGATGGTAGCTACAAGATAACGGTACCTCAAGAAGGTGGTACCTTGGTGTTCTCTTTTATTGGGCTGGAAAGTCAGGAAGTAGAGATTGGAAACAGAAGTGTAATAGATGTTCAAATGAACTCTGATGTACAACAACTAAGTGAGGTTATAGTTACTGCTCTCGGTGTGGAAAGAGACGAGAAAGCACTGGGTTATGCAGTTCAACAAGTAGGAGGTGACGCTATTGTAAACTCTGGAGCCGTAAGTGCAATAGATGCATTGGTGGGCAAAGCTGCTGGTATTCAGGTAACGCGTTCATCAGGATCTGTTGGTGGTGGTTCAAGAATCACAATTCGAGGAACAACTTCTTTGGTAGGAGATAACCAACCATTAATTGTAATTGATGGGGTTAGAACTAATAATGAAACACTTACCAGTACAGAACCAGGTACTGCAGGTACCGCACAATCAAACCGTTTAATGGATTTGAATACAGAAGACATAGAGTCGATGACTGTTTTGAAAGGTGCTGCAGCAACTGCCTTATATGGCACAGCGGGTGCTACCGGTGTAATTTTAATTACTACCAAAAAAGGATCAAATAAAGGACGAATAGATGTTAATTTTTCAACTCAGGTTGCAATTGATAATATTACAAACACAATTAATCTTCAAGATCAATTCGCACAAGGGTCTGGAGGTACTTACTTTGCTCCTTCTACTGCTTGGTCAAGTGCGTCTTCTTGGGGCCCAAGAGCTTCTACTTTAGAGTATAGTAAAGACCTTGCTCACCCAAACGCTCCTAGTGCCAGTTCATTTGGTGCTGATGGCAATTATTTATATGATAATAATGGGTTTTTAGTTCCAACAGGAACAGGAAACGGGCAAGCTGCAAATGTATATGATAATGTAGGCTCATTTTTTCAAACGGCAACCTCCTATACAAATTCACTAAGTGTTTCAGGAGGAGGAGAAAAGGCTACTTTTAGATTCTCTGCTTCTGACCTAAGGTCTAATGGTGTTGTACCTAATGAGGAGTATAAAAGAAAAACTTTTAAACTAGCTTCTAATTTAAAAGTTACAGAAAAATTAACTTTGAGTGGCTCTGTTAATTATACTAGGTCTGATTATGTGAGAGTTCAGCAAGGTTCAAATACATCCGGTTTGCTATTAGGCATGTATCGAACTCCAATAACTTTTGATAATGCAAATGGATTGGGAACAGATGCCGTTGACAATCCATCCTCTTATATATTACCCAGTGGTCGGCAAAGAAACTACCGTGGTGGTGGTGGATATGATAACCCATATTGGATTATTAATAAAGCTTTAAGAAACGAAGGCGTAGATAGAATGTTCGGAAACATTAAAATTGACTATAAGTTTAGCGATTGGGCTCAATTAGGAATTAATGTTGGAACAGATATGGCCAATGATATTAGAAAGCAGAAGTTTGATATTAATTCCAGAACGGCCCCTTCAGGTCGTATTATAAATGATGAATATAATACCAGACAAACAGATGCTTACTTTAATTTTTTAGGAGGAGGTCAGTTGAATGACGATTTTGGGTTAAATTATTTTGCTGGAGTAAATCTATTCACATATAATATGCATAACATAAATACTGAAGGAAACAATCTAACCTTTCCTGATTTTGTTCATATTTCAAATGCTGCTACTATTACTTCTAGAGAAGACAATGTAAGGTATAGAACATTAGGATTTTTTGCACAAGGTGAAGTAAGTTGGAGAAACACATTATTCTTAACTTTAGCTGTTAGAAATGATTATGATTCTAGGTTGGGCGTTCCTGGTGATGACTTTGAATTATCCAATACTTCATTTACATACCCTTCTGCTTCTTTGGCTTTTGTTTTTACAGAGTTAATAGATAATACAGGTCCTCTTACGTTTGGAAAACTGAGAGCTTCTTATGCTAAAGTAGGAGCAGGCCCTCCAGAAGCATATACAGCACAATCTGTGTATATAAATCCTGAAATTGGCGATGGGTGGAGTGATCCCATTTTGTTTCCTATAGCGGGAGTTAATGGCTATGATCAATCTTCCGTATTAGGTAACGCAGGTTTAACACCTGAATTTACTACTTCGATGGAATTTGGCTTAGACTTAAGGTTTTTTGAGGGAAGAATAGGCTTAGATGTGGCTTATTATAATAGAAAGACAACAGATGCTATTCTTAACGCATCGCTTCCATCATCTACTGGGTTTACAAATGTTTGGATTAATTCCGGTGAAATGACAGCAGATGGAATAGAAATCACATTAAATGCAACCCCTGTTCAAGTAGGTGATTTTGCATGGGGTACTCAAGTTAACTATACAAAATCTAAAACCATTGTAGATAAATTGGCTCCAGGTATTGAGCGGTTATTTCTAGCTGGTTTTGCCAGTGCGGGAACATACCTTGTAGCTGGCAATCAATATGGTGCTATATTTGGTGGTGCTTATAGGAGAGAAGGCTCTGGTGGTCCCAATGATGATGGAGTAAATATCCCTGAAGGTGCTATTGTTATTAACGATGACATAACTTCTAACGAATATGGTTATGAAGCGGTTGACCCTGCTCAAAGAGCTATTGGTAATCCCAACCCCGATTTTATTATTGGATGGAATAACACAATGACTTATAAAAACTTTTCTTTAGGTTTCTTATTCGACTGGAGACAAGGTGGCGATTTATGGAATGGCACTGCTTGGGCTCTATCTTTCTTTGGTCGTTCGCAGTTAACTGCTGAAACAAGAGAAGAACAGCCATTTGTTATTGATGGAGTTCTTTCTGATGGCTCTGCCAATAATATTCCTATTGTGAGAGATCAAAGCTACTGGACATCATCACTGGGTGGCTTTGGTGCAGTAGGTGAGCAATTTGTACAAGACGGTGGATGGGTTAGGCTTAGAGAAGTATCATTAAACTATCGATTCCCTAAAAATATTTTTGGGCAAAAATTTATTAGAGGAGGTTCGTTAGGCGTTGTTGGTCGTAATCTTTGGTTTACTACCAAATATGATGGAATTGATCCTGAAACAAGTTTAACAGGTACAGGTAATGGGCAAGGGTTTGATTATTTTAATATGCCAAGTACCCGCTCGCTTATTTTCAAACTTTCTTTAGACTTTTAAATTGAGATAACATGAAAAAATATATTTTAAAAATTAATTTATTAGCCTTGGTGCTATTAACATTATTTTCTTGCGAAAATTTTATAGGGGGAGATATCAATCAAGATCCCGATAATCCTGTAACAGTTACTGTTACAGCTCAAACCCCTGCTATTCAAATTGCAATGGCAGATATGACAGGCGGAGACTTCTCTAGGTTTAACTGTATGCTGGTGCAACAAGTAGAAGGGGTTGCTCGTCAATGGTCTTCATTTAATCAATATACAGGGCTAACCCCGAATCGATTTAATGCGGCTTGGGAAGACACCTATGCGAGTATACTAAATGAGCTTCAAACGGCTAAGAC
The DNA here is from genome assembly GCA_964654735.1 of uncultured Roseivirgaceae bacterium. Classification (GTDB taxonomy): domain Bacteria; phylum Bacteroidota; class Bacteroidia; order Cytophagales; family Cyclobacteriaceae; genus JAKISE01. The sequence goes on from CAZZML010000023.1 coordinate 13,973, forward strand.
TAGTTCTGTTGAAAATGGGTATGCCCATTATGAAGCGGTGGTAGATATAATGACAGCATATACGTTGTTACAAGCTACAGATGTATGGGACGATATGCCTTATACCGAGGCTTTGCAGGGGCAGGGTAACACTAGCCCTGCCTATGATACACAAGCCTCTATTTATACAGCTGCATTTTCCCAATTGGATAACGCAATTGCATTAATAGGTGGAGCACCTGGCCCTATCGTACCAGGCAGTGAAGATGTTATTTATGGAGGAAATATGACTAGTTGGCTATTGGCTGCACATGCTATTAAAGCAAGAGCTTTTCTGCATCAGGGTAATTATGCATCAGCATTAACAGAAGCCCAAGCAGCTTTTGGGTCAAGGGCAGATAATATGTCATTTATGTATGTCTCTGGTCAGGCGGCTCCATGGTTTAGGTTTAATAGAGATAGAGAAGGTGATATTGAATTTCATCCAACGATGGATGCTTTAATGACAGGACTTAACGATACACTTCGTTTAGCTGTAATGAGTCCAACGTTTCATGCAGGAGACCACCCATATATGGTTGAGGCATTTGATCAGCAACTTATATCTTTTAGAGAAATGAAGTTTATAGAAGCGGAAACATTACAAAGAACAGGTGGAAGTGCGACTGATTTAAGAACAGCATATTTAGCTGGTATTGAAGCTTCATTTACCGAACTGGGACTTACATCAGTTGAGTATAATGCTTATGTGGCACAACCTGCTATTGATCCTGGAGTAGGCAATATCACGTTAGATGATATTATGACTCAAAAGTATATTGCATTATTTCTTCAGCCAGAGGTATATAGCGATTGGAGAAGAACAGGCATCCCTGCACTAACCCCTGTTTCAGGAAGTGCAATACCTGTTCGTTGGCATTATAGCTCTGATGAGTATTTATTTAATTCTAACTCGCCTACAGAGGCTGAAGTAAATATTTATAGTAACAGAGTAGGTTGGAATCGGTAATTTTCCAACTCTAGTTTTACAAAAAAAGAGGCTGAATTAATTCAGCCTCTTTTTTTGTTCTATCAATGGATTGTATTTTAGTACTCCCTGATGAATAAAGATAGCCAGTAATGTAGTGTATAGCGAGCGACTGGAAACTTTTGAAGTAGGTTATCAATTGCTTTGATATCTATCTTGGTTAGCTAGATGATAGTAATTTAATTTTAAAAACTAAAAAATAATTATGCCTTATCCTCTAACCTCTCAGGCCTCCACCTATCAACCCATTTTTGGTAATTTCCGTTAAAGCCTACTTTTTCCTGCAAGCCTTTCGTTATTTTGAGCAATCGTTGAATTTTTTCATCAGGCTGAACTTCACTTTGTTCCAAATCTCCAACTATTTTACCTGAGCTTACATCAACACTTGCTTCTATGTTTTCAAAATAGGCTTCGTATCTAGCCTCCATTGAATCTTTAAGTATTACTTCTTTAAAATGGCCTTCTAGTATTTTGCCGGTAATTTCTCTCCCATGTTTTTTAGAATCTAAAATATTGCCCTTACCGGTAACTACATTGCCAATGGCAAATACATTATCAAACCCTTCTACTTTATGACCAAATTCGCCATAAGTTCTCAAATAGTCGCCTTTATAGGGTATGCTAGGTAGAGATTCGGGTAAACTGCCAATAGATGAAATGACCAGTTGCGTATCAAAGTTCAAAATTTCATTTGGTATTTCTGTTAGTTTCCCATCTTTTAAATTAACACGTTGAAAGGTAATGCCTGTTAGCTTTTCACCTTTTTGTTTAAATTTTTTTGGGATACATAATTCCTCAAAATGAAACAAATACTTATTTTGATAATTTTTTAATAACTTTTGGGTAACCCGTTTTGCTTTCTCAACTTCATCTGCAGAGTCGCCCTTACGGGGGTACAAAGGCATATCTTCTGTTTTTCTTCTATAAAACAAAGTGCAGCCTTTGAGTCCTAATTCTTTTAATGATGTATTATGCTCTTCGAGAATTTTTGCCACACCTTTTTTTCAAAAGTAAAGAGGTCGATGTCAATATTTTTTCTCTCTTTAAGTGCAGTATTGGTTATTTCTATCATTACCATTTTAACCACATCAATAGAGGCAAGCCCACCTCCAATTACACAAGTGGCATCTGGTAAATTATACTTTGGGCCTTGGTAGTTAGATTCATGGTGATGGTTGAACCAATAGAATAAATCATTTTGGTAAATCAGCCCCTTATTTCTAAATTTTTCAATTCCGTCAATGGGTAATTTTCGGTCGAGCCAAGCACCGATGGCAATAATTACAGCCGAAAAGCCCCATTCATTTGCAAGTTCATCTAGTGCAATATCCTTACCTAGCCTAACACCAGGTACAAATCGAACATTTGGATGGCTTAATCGTTCATCAATTTTTTTTTCTTCTTTATTGCGCAAGCCAATATGCCATTTAGGAAGCCCATCTTCAATTTTACCATAAGGCAAATTCTTTTGATCAAATACAACCACTCTAAATCCTTTTTCTGCAAGAATAAAGGCAGCCTCAGATCCTGCAATGGATCCGCCAATAACGGCAACAAAATGTTTTCCTGAATGCTCCATAAAAAATAACTAAAGTTCGAAAATAGCTAAAAATCTTAGTAGATGGAATATAATTGAAAGATATTAGCAAGTGAATATTACCTAGATTGAGCGATTCAGTGGAGATGAGAAGTGCTAAGAGACTGAGAGT
>CAZZML010000024.1:0-16346 GCA_964654735.1 uncultured Roseivirgaceae bacterium
ATTCTCAGTCTCTTAGCACTTCTCATCTCCACTGAATCGCTCAATCTAGGTTTAACTCATCGACTCACTTTAAGTCAGCCGATGAGTCTATAATTTATTCCCCAATCACATCAACCCAACGCCCTGTTTTGCTGGCAAAGATGGAATTATCGTACATAGCACCTACCGAGATAGATGGTAAATAATATCTGCCTTTATACGAAGCATTCAACAACACCGTAAATGTTTTAGCTTGGTTCGGATTCAAATCAAAATAATGCATTACCCGGTCATCTCGAATATCCATATAAGTAACATCTGAATTAGCCGATTCCGAGCCATCTAATCTAGTGTTAATAATTTCCCATCCCGAAGGGAAAATTTGTGTTAATGCCAACTCATTATACACTCCTTTTTGACCAGGATTACTGATGGTAACCTCTGCTTTAAAATTACTGCCTTGAGTCAGCTTGGAAACATTAATGGTATTGCCATCAGAATCTCTATACACCACTTTTAAGTTAATATTTCGGGTAATAGATTCTTCATTTCCTTCAATGGGTGTGCCTGCACTAATAAGGCGTGCAAAAACTGGTGCTTCTCCATTATTAGTAATGCTTATAGAAGCTGGCTTATCTGCATTGGTAATACTCACTTGATTAACGAAATCAGTTCCGTTTACGGTAGAGTTATTGCCTGCTATACTGATGGAAACATTCGTGGCTTCTTCCAGCTTAAACTTATTGGCATATTTGGCAATGGCAATAAAACTATAAGCCGTAGTTTGAGTACTCATCCATTGGTCTTTATCACCCATTTTTTTAGCGATTTTCATTAACAACTCAAACGCTTTTTCTTTTTGATCTAACTCTAAAAGCGTTTCCAAAATCATTGCCTGGTCACGGGTAGATGAACCAAATGTATATCGGTAATTATTGGCATTGGAACTAGTTTCAGCTTCCGAAAGACCTTCTATGAGCTTGGTGGCTTGCTTGTCAAGCCCTGCAATGGCATAGGCTGATGCCAATCTCCACTTAGCGGTACGGCTAATGCTTTCATCTTCACGCATCCTGTTCATTGCTCCTTTGGCTGGGCTGCCGGCTAACGCCAAGGTATAGAGCCTGTACGACTGTATGAGATCATCATTTTGGTCACTACTCGATTTGCTCCAAGAGTTGGCACGTTGTTTTTGGTAGCTGATCCAATTGGAAAGCATTCCTTCGGATACGGCATAGCCAGCTTTTTTAGCTTCTACCAAAAAATGACCTGCATAATTACTACCCCAATTATTGGCGTAGCTATTGCCAGACCAGTAAGAGAAGCCTCCTGAGCTTAGCTGAAACGATTTTAAGCGTGTTATACCTGCTTCAATATTGGTTTGCACTTGTGTTTGTTTGCCTTCGGGCAAGCTCATAAGTTTATTCAAGTATAGTTGTGCAAATACGGCAGAAGTGGTTTGCTCAATACAACCGTGAGGGTATCGAATGAGGTAGCCTAACCGCTGCTCTATATTTAGGGAAGGCATTGTGCTAATTTCAATGGAAGCCGTGTTTTGTCCTAAAATACCTACAGGGTTATAGTCGATAGCCCAGCTTTCTTTTGCATTTACCACCTTATCTTCAATTTTAGTGATGGCAGGATTACGAGGAATCACATTTAGCTCAATATCATAGGAGGCTTTCAATTTGCCCGATTTAGCTGTGACTTTCACCTTGCCGATGCCTAAGGCAGCTTTGGTAGAAAGGTCGAAATACACCACTCGGTCACCTGCTTTGCTAAAGCTAACAGACTTAGATTTTTTACCTTTTACAACAAGCCCTCCTGAAGCTTCAACGGTAAGTGAAACATTCTTTACATTATCAGCCAATGCGAACACATTTACAGGGAGTTTCATTTGTTCATCTGGGCCTGCCACTCTTGGTAATGTAGCTAAAATCATTAAAGGTTGTTTTACAGGTGTAACTTTATCAGCCATACCAAAGGCTCCTTTAGTAGAAGCAATTACCATTGTTTTAACGCTGCCAATATATTGTGGCATTATAATCGTATGCTTTTGAGAACCACCTGATTTTAGGTTAAAAGGACCTAAAAATTTAACTACAGGTTTAAAACGATTGGCTTCTTTTTGTTCTTTAGGTTCTAACTCCCCATCACCACCAATGGCCAATAAATGTTTCATTTCACCTGAAAAAGCACCCATTACATCATCATACATATCCCAGGTTTTAACTCCTAAGGCTTCGCGTTTAAAGAAAGATGACCAAGGATCTGGTGTTTTGTAATTAGTGATATCCAATAAACCTTCATCAACCATTGCAATGGTATAACTCATTTCTTTACCTGTGCTTTCACTTACTTCTATGCTAAACTTTTGCTCAGGCCTCAATTCATTTGGCATCTTTATCACAGGTTTTAATACCGTGTAGGCATCCACCACCTTAATGGATTGTACTCCGTATAACCGAATTGGCAAATCGTTCTTTTCCTGCCCGTGAGGTTGAATCATAGTGAGGTTGGCATACACATTAGGAGCCATTTCGCTGGTGGACTCAAAAGTTACATTGGTATTGCCTTCTTCGGTTTTTACCCAAAATGTTTCGAGTACATTACTGCCTGATTCTAAGCTCACTAAAAGCCTGTTGCCTTCAGTAGTAGGTACTGATAAAGTTATTTGCTCACCCACTTTATAGGCTTCTTTTTCGATGGCAAAATCGAGCATGGCTGCTCCATCTAAATCACCACGTTTGGCTTTGCCTGCCCAACCCGGCCAATCAAGGTAGAGTACACTTCCAGAAGAATGCCCAGAATTTGAATCAGTTACTTTTACATAATATCGACCCCATTCTGGGTAATCAACTCTAAGTTTCCAAGTACCTTCTCCGTTGCGAGTGCTAATGGTTTCTTTACTAATGGCTTCTTGGTAGGAGTTGCCCACATAACTGCTTATGTTATCGTAGGAATTATCCCACCACCATTTCCAATCTAGTTTGTAAAGCTCTACGCTAATATTACTTCTGCTCACAGGGTTTCCTTCAGAATCTACTGTTGCAATGCGGATGTTGTGGTCTTCGTCTGTTAATAAAATGCCTCGTTTATCACCTTCAGGCACTTTAACACCCACAAAGCTATTAAAAGGGTAGTAGGGTACGGTAACCGAACTAATGCTGAAATCTCCTCCTTCTTCATATACTTTACCATAAAGTTTTACATTTAAAGCACCTGGTGCATTATCAATATTTCCTAAATCGAAGGCAACTTTCGTATATCCATCTGCATTGAGCCTGCCTTGATATACCATTGTTCGGTCACTATAATAATCTTTGGATTCATCATCGAAACTATAATTTGGATATTTTTCGAATTTGGTAGTTGCAGGTGTCATCATCATTTCGTACTCAGCCTTGAGATTACCTGCATTAGCTCCTGTGAGCCATCGTACGTTAAGGTTGCCATCAACATATCTGTCGTTGGCTGTAAACTTTTCTTTATCAAATTCAAGTTTAACTTTTAGTCGGTTGGGCTTAATGGTTTCAATTTTTACTGTTTTAGTAAAAGTAGCTCCTCCTACTTTTGCTTTGGCCTGCCAATTACCGGTAGGGGCATCTACGGCTGTTACAAAATCAAATCGGTACATATTGCCAATAGCGTTAGAGCTAACCTTTCGAGATACTAACTGCCTGTTAGGGTTATAAAGCTCCATTACCACAGGGTGCTTTTGAGGAACTTCGTTAGCTAAATCCTCCAAAATAAAACCAAGATGAACAGTGTCTGCTGGTCGCCAAACGCCTCTTTCTCCATATAAAAACCCTTTTAGGCCATTTTTGATATGAGAGCCCGAAACATCAAAATTGCTTAATGAAAGTGAAGAACCATCATTCATTTTTAAATAGCCTGATTGGGAGTCTTTTTTTGCCACAATAACAAAAGGAGTTCCATCTGGAACCAGTTCTGCCTTGCCTTCACTATCTGTTTTAGTTTTGGCTATTAACTGCTGCTGGTAATCATATACCTCTACTGTTACTCCATTTATGGGCTCAGTGTTTAAGAGATTGGTAATGAATACGTGTACTTTTCCGCCTTCTCTATTTTTAGCAATAATCCCAAGGTCGGAGGCAAATAAGGTTTTGGTTACACTTCTACGGTTGCCATAATAAGAGCTGCTGCATGGGTTGTCTCGTTGTTCCCAATCATAATCTGAGTTGTAATAATATTCATAGCTATCATCCCAATAAGAGGTTTCGTCTTGTGCACCCCAGTCATCAGGGAGCTCTTCAATTTCCTCGCCTTCGGTATTGGCACAAAAGAAAATGGAGTGTTTCTTTTTAAACCCTATTTTAATTTGATAAATAGCTCCAGGTTCTGTATTAATTATCTCTTCCAAATCGAGGGTAAACGTATTCCAACTGTTAAGGTCTGTAACTCCGCTGGTGTTTAGCGGAATAGTTTTTTGAACAATAGGCTTGCCCACTCTTCGCATTTGATAATCTCCACCGAGGCTGTTTACTTGTAAATATTGAAGAATATTGGTTTTGTAAATTTTTACCACAGTAACATCTACTGCATCCAGTCCAACAGCTTGAAAAGGAAGTGCAAGCCCTTTGGAATTAGGCATAATGGCTTTATTGCCTGTATCCATCAGTTTTACTTCAGGTTTGCTCTGCGTAAATTGGAGAGTAGCTTCATAATCTTCTTTTAGTTTATGATTGGCAATGTTTTTAATGGCTTTATTTATCACTAAATCTGCTTCATCTTCAATTGTAGAAGTAGGGTAAATTTTGAGCTCGTTTAAATTAATCACTGTCCTTGGTTGGCTACTCAAGTTTGCAAAATGTACAAGCCCATTTAAGTTTTGTTTTTCGTTTAGGGGATCTGAAAAGAGCACTGAAATGTAATTTTCTTTCCCTCTCATAATCTGACTCGATACTACTATGAAGTCGCTTAAAGACGGAATCTCTATTTCAAGTTCTTTAGAAGAGGACAAGCCAATGGGATTGCCAGTAACTAGTAATTCAACTGGAGTTGGAGATTCTGTTCGTGCAATATTTTCAATCGTAAACTTAAATTGGTTGTGCACAGAAGAACCATTCCAAGTAATTTTTAGAGATGTTCCTCCTTGCATGGCAGAAACCATTTCTTGGATATGGTCAAACTCAACAAAATCGGCTGTTTGCAGGTGCCCTTCAATTTTTACTTTTGTTAAGTCTTTTTTGGAATAGAATTGGATGCCAGTCGTTTTTACTTCAAAATTTTGAACCAAAGTTTGAAATTCAAATTTAAAATTTTCTTTTTCCCCTGAATTCTGCGGAAACAAAGCCTTTAAATTTATTGTTCCTTGATAGGCTTGCCCGCTTGTTAAATTTTTAACCGGCTCAAAAACAATGGTTCTATTGTCTTGCCAAAAAGTTTTGCCTTCTAACTTTGGAGAAAATTTAAAAATAGACTTTTCAATGGTTTTACCTGTGAGCGAGTCGCCCCAGTTTTTTGCTAATTTTAGTTTAATGGGCGAAGTAATCGAAATAACACCTGCAGTATATGATGTTATTTGATCTACAAATAGGCTCTTAGGGCTGCTAAAATCTGTTTGGTCAGAATCTTTAGAACAAGCTAAAATAAAGAAGAAAGAAGCGAATAAAAGTTTGGTTAATGATTTCATGCAGGTAAGTTAGAAGAATGTAATGTGATATGCCAATTTTAGAACCATAAAATAAACTCAGGTTCTAATTTTATAGATAGCAAAAGAACAAAAATTATTCTGGAGAGACTATCCCTGAAAACAGGGTTATTTCAACTTGCAAAGCCTAACCAGAATTTAAACCTGTCAGGCTTTGCGAGTTAGTTTTGTGAAGTGTTAAAATGCCATTTCTATCTGAAAACGAAACATCCAAACATCTGGAGTGTCAACTGCATCTATTAAGGTAATATCGGTTTGGGCTTTTAAACTATGACCTACGATGTATTTTGAGAATCCAAGGGTATAGTGTTTGATATCTTTTCTTTGGGTATCAGGGTCTTGATAAATCACAGAGTATCTTCCAGCTATTTCGTAATTGTTTTTAAATAAATAACCCATTTGGCCAACAAAGGCTGTTCCAGTATAAAAAGCTTGTGTTGCGGTGCCGGTACTATCGTATTCAACAGCGGCATTGCCATTGGTTTGGCGGTTGGCATATTCGGCCATTGCCGAAAATCCGTTGTGTTTATAGATAGCATCAAAAAAAACGGTTTTTAAATCTCTGCCTTCATTTAACCATTCGCCTAATTGCCCTCTTGAGCGTTTGGCTCCTGCATTAAAATCATAAGTTGCGCCTATGGATAATTTTGGCTTTGGTTCTCGTGCTAAATCTGATTCAAAATAATCTCCTTTTTTAGAAAATAGACCAAATGGGAGCATTTCTATTCTACCTGTATAGTTGTGCCCGTCTTTATTTAAGGTCGTAATGTTTCGCCCTTCACCTTTAGAAACGGCCAGCACTTCTCTAAACACAACTTTGCCAACATTATGATTATAATGTAGTTGAAGGCCTTTGTCACGGTCGAGGTTGAACCTTGAGTTAAGGAGGCTTCGGTCAACAAATTGTAATTTTTGAGAAGATATTACCCGCTCCCGGTTACTTGGCAATTTGGTTTGACCAAACCAAAGCACAAAATTTCCTGCAAAATTCCATTTTAAAACGGCATCTAATATCAATCGGGCTGCACCACTGGTATTAGCATCAACCCCTCCAATATCTCTGTTAGAAACCCCTACTTCTACTTTATAAACCAATTTTGGTGAATACACAAACCCGTCAAATTTTAATCTAAACCGTCTAATCAATAAGTTATCTACATAATCTTTACTTTCAGGCTCATAAAAGCCCTCATATAATGTAGAAAATCGCAAACCAAATTTCATCGACATAGACGAATCTTTGGCTACCATTTTAATGCCCTTGCCAAATTTATTATTAGAAATGTCTTGAGCAAAAGAGGCTGAAATTGAACAAAACAATGCGATAGCTAAGGTTGAAATTTTTTGGATGAACTGCATTAGATTATTTTTCGACTTAATTCGCAGCAAAGAAAATAAAAATGTTAGCTAATATTAGCTCAAGATTAAAAGTTAACATTAAGATAATATTTAGGTAGTAAAAATCCCTAAAAGCACCCTTAAATACGGATTGTAAATTTTAGATTATTTTTATTTCTAATATTGGTAACAATAAGTTAACATTGACAATTATCATGCTTTGTTATGGATGTTTAGTTTTGTGGTGTTTTTACTAATAAAAGAAAATGAAATATTCAATTTTTGATTTTATTGGCCTATTAGGCGCATTAGGATTCTTTATCTACGGAATGAAAGTGATGAGTGAAGGAATCCAAAAGTTAGCAGGTTCGAAGATGCGTCAAATATTGGGAGTCATGACCTCTAATCGTTTTAAAGGCGTTTTTACCGGATTTTTGCTCACGGCACTTGTGCAGTCATCTTCCGCTACTACGGTAATGGTAGTAAGTTTTGTAAATGCGGGTTTGCTTACATTAACAGAATCTATTGGCGTAATTATGGGAGCCAATATAGGAACCACCGTAACCGCTTGGATAATTTCATTAGTAGGGTTTAAAGTAAAAATCTCTCTTTATGCCTTGCCTATAATTGCACTTGGGGCACCCATGTTATTTGCCTCTAAAAGTAGGCCAAAAGCACTAGGCGAAACTCTAATTGGGTTTGCGCTATTATTTATGGGCTTAGCTGCGTTAAAAAGTGCTGTGCCTGATTTAAAAAGTAACCCAGAAATATTAGACTTCTTACAACATTATACAAGTATGGGCTACCTATCCATTCTAATGTTTGTAGGAATTGGTACCATCGTAACCTTGGTGGTGCAATCATCGAGTGCGGCAATGGCAATTACATTGGTAATGGCCAACCAAGGCTGGATTCCTTTTGAGCTAGCAGCAGCCATGGTATTAGGCGAAAATATTGGCACTACGGTTACAGCAAATTTAGCTGCACTAATTGCCAATGTCCATGCTAAAAGAGCAGCGCGTGCTCACTTTGTTTTTAACATAGGAGGTGTAATTTGGATGCTTATTTTGTTTATACCTTTTCTTAATATGATTGGATCTTATATGGAGTCAACTACTGGGCACTCACCATTTGTTGAAGCTACCGCCATACCAATTGGACTTTCTCTTTTCCATACAACCTTTAATATTTTAAATACTGTGGTAATGGTTGCCTTTGTAGGCAAAATAGCCACTTTGGTTACCAAAATGGTTCCTTCTTCTGGAGATGATGAGGAGTTTCATCTGGAGTTTATTGGAATGAATATAATGCTAACCCCGGAAATATCTATTTTGGAGGCTCGAAAAGAAGTAGCCAAATTTGCTAAAGTAACTACCAAAATGTCTGAGTTTACGGAAACATTAATCACCAAAAAGAAGGATAAATCACGAAGAAAATTAATGGAAAAAATGAAATCCTACGAAGAAATTACTGATCGTATGGATGTTGAAATTTCCACTTTTTTGGTTAAAGTAGCAGAAGGCAATATAAGTGAAGCTTCTTCATTTAGGATAAGAGCCCTGCTCAGTATTAATAATGATTTGGAACGGGTTGGAGATATTTTCTATCAGGCATCACTTACTATACAGAGGCAAATAGATTCAAACCAATGGTTCTCCAAAGACCAGATTGATAATTTAGTAGATATTTACGCCTTGCTTGATCATGCATTAGCTGTAATGCGAAAAAACCTGAACAGCGAATACTCTAGTGTAACAATGGACGAAGCATTAGAGGCAGAACGAGCCATTAATGCTAAGCGAAACGAATTGCGTAGAGAGTACCTTAAAATGGTTGAAAAAGGAGAGTATAATGTAAAAGATGCCATTAATTATATTGAATTAATTAATGGTTGCGAAAAATTGGGTGACCACGTAATTAATGTAACCGAAGCGGTTACAGGCAAAATATAACTCTGGCTAGCGATTTTTTTAAAGGAAATGCAACTCAATTGCAATTGTTTTGGAACTGCTTAATAAATTAGCCAGAACTTAACAAGTTTGCATTCTATCACTTAGTTTTGCTTCCAATTGAAAAAATTAGCAATCATATTAGGTATTTATATATTTGGGCTATCGGTTTTGCCTTGCACAGATGTTGTGGTACACCACGATGACATGGGTGCAACAGAATTGGCCATTGATAGCACACACTACGAACTTTGTTCGCCCTTTTGCAGCGACCACGAATGCCATACGCATATTACTATCGATTTTGCCTCGAACGAACTTGCACAAAAACAATTTTGCGAAATTATAAACGTAGAAATGCCTACAGCAATTCCAACCCCACTTTTTGCCATTTGGCAACCCCCTAAAATAGGTTAATTTTTCTTGGGCAAATTTTTTGCCGCACACCTTAATCTGCCAAGATTAAGGCAATTCTATTTTCTATTTTTTTAATAATTAGATATGATTAATAAAATCATTTCATTTTCGATTAAAAATAAGCTCATAATCAGTTTAATGGTTGTGGCACTAATCGGGATTGGAATCCATTCAATGATGACGATTAACCTTGGTTCGGTACCCGATATTACCAATAACCAGGTGCAAGTAATTACGGTAGCCCCTAATTTGGGCACCGAAGACATAGAACAATTTGTAACCTATCCGGTTGAACTGGCTATGGCCAACCTGCCCGATGTGGTAGAACTTCGCTCCATTTCAAGGTTTGGCCTTTCGGTGGTAACCATTGTTTTTGAAGACAGGATGGGAACTTACCTGCCGCGCCAGTTGGTGCAGGAAAAACTTATTGATGTAAAAGGAGCTATCCCTGCCGGATTTGGAGAGCCATTTATGGCACCCATTTCAACAGGGTTAGGCGAAATTTATCAATATACGCTAAAACCGGAGCCAGGATACGATTCCCTTTATTCGTCCATGGATTTACGTACCATTCAGGATTGGATTGTAAAACGACAAATGGCCTTGGTGCCGGGTGTAGTAGAAGTAAATGCGTTTGGAGGTGAATTAAAGCAATACGAAATTTCGCTCGACCCCAACAAAATGAACTCCATGGAAATATCTATGGCAGAGATTTTTGAAGCATTGGAAAACAATAATGCCAATACTGGTGGGGCTTATATCGAAAAAAACCATCAGGCGAATTTCATTCGTGGAGAAGGGCTCGCTCGCTCTATTGATGACCTTAAAATGATTGTGGTTAAAACCATCAACGGAGCTCCTGTTCTAATTAAAGATGTGGCCGATGATGTTAGGTATGGCTCATCTGTTCGGTTTGGAGCTTTAACCCAAGATGGTAGAGAAACAGTTGGGGGGCAAATTTTAATGCTGAAAGGCGAAAACCCTAATGAAGTAATTAAAAACGTTGAAAAACGAATTGCCGAAATTCAAAAATCATTGCCCGAAGGCTTAAAAATAGAAAAGTTTTTAAGCCGAAGTGCTTTAATTGAACGAACCACAAGTACTGTAGCCAAAAACCTGATTGAAGGGGCACTCATTGTAATTTTTGTGCTTGTATTTCTTTTAGGCAGCCTTAGAGGAGGCTTAATAACAGCTTCTATTATTCCATTATCGCTTTTGTTTGCTTTTATTTTAATGAAACAATTTGGTGTATGGGCCAACCTTATGTCATTAGGTGCCATCGACTTTGGGATAATTGTAGATGGAGCCGTAATTGTAGTGGAGGGTGTGGTACACCATATTCAGGTTAGGATGAAGAAGGGAATGAATAAAATTGGTGAAAAGGATATGGATCAGATTGCCTATGAGTCTGCAAGCAGTGTAATGAACTCCGCATTTTTCGGGCAATTAATCATCTTAATTGTATTTACACCCATTCTTTTCCTTACAGGAATTGAAGGCAAAATGTTTCAGCCAATGGCCTATACATTTGGTTTTGCCGTACTGGGTGCCATTATATTGAGTTTAACCTATGTGCCAATGGTTTCGGCTGTGTTTTTAAAACCGGCAAAAGAAAATGACCGTAAATGGCTTGCGAGGTTTGAAAGAGCCATTCAAAAATTTAGCGATAAACTAATGAATGGAATTTATAATGGTTATAAACCGGTATTAAGTTCCGCTCTTTTACATCGAAAACTGGTGCTGATATTGGCTATCGGATTAATGATTTTTTCAGGAGTTGTTTTTTCAAGAATGGGAGGTGAGTTTATACCTAAATTAGATGAAGGTGATATTGCCATGCAAGCCTTGATTAAACCGGGTAGTTCGTTGACCAAATCCATTGAAATTTCTAAAAAAATAGAAAATATTGTGCTGGAGAATTTTCCCGAGGTAAAAACTATGGTGGCTCGAATTGGAGTAGCAGAAATACCCACAGACCCTATGCCAATGGATATTGCTGATGCCTATATTATTCTTGAAAAGGATATGGACAAATGGGTGTCGGCTTCTTCCAAAGCAGAGTTGATAGAGAAGATCTCTGAAAAAATTTCGGTGATTCCCGGTGTAAATTATGTATTTACCCAACCTGTAGAGCTTCGGTTTAATGAATTGCTTACAGGGGTACGAGAAGATGTGGCCATTAAATTGTATGGCGAAGACCTGGATATTTTAGCTTCTAAAGCACAGGAAATGGCCAAGATTATCGGCTCTGTACAAGGTGCTGCCGATGTGCGGGTAGAAGCAACCAGTGGTTTGCCACAAATAACAGTAAATTACGATAGGGCTAAATTAGCCCAGTATGGCTTACATATTAAAAAGCTAAACCAATACGTAAGTGCTGCTTTTGCCGGAGCTTCGGCTGGGGTAATTTTTGAAGGTGAAAAACGTTTTGATGTGGTTATTCGGCTATCAGAAAGCTACCGAAAGAATATTAGTAACCTGATGAACTTATTTGTTGATTTACCCAATGGCAGCCAGGTGCCACTAAAAGAAGTAGCTCATATAAGTTACCAACCTGGGCCTATGCAAATTTCGAGGGATAATACCTACCGCAGAATTTATGTGGGAGTAAATGTACGAGGTAGAGATGTGGAGTCTATGATTGAGGAAATTCAAGAACGAATGGACAAAGAGCTTGACCTGCCGGCCGGCTATTATATTACTTATGGGGGCTCATTCGAAAACTTAATGCGAGCCAAAGAAAGGCTAACCATTGTAGTGCCCTTGGCACTGGCACTTATTTTTATGTTGCTGTATTTTGCATTAAACTCTATACCGCAATCTATTATGATTTATATGGCCGTGCCGCTTTCAGCCATTGGCGGAATTCTATTCTTATCACTGCGAGGGCTTCCTTTCAGTATTTCGGCAGGTGTAGGGTTTATAGTACTATTTGGCGTGGCCGTATTAAACGGGCTTGTGCTTATTAGCAGATTTAATGATTTGCGCGACCATGGCATTACCGATATTATGGAACGCATACTAACAGCCACCAAAGAAAGGTTACGGCCAATTTTGCTTACGGCAATTGCGGCTATTATGGGATTTATTCCAATGGCCATTTCAGCATCGGCAGGAGCTGAAGTACAACGCCCTTTGGCTACAGTAGTAATTGGAGGGTTAATATCTGCCACTATTTTAACATTAATAATTGTACCAATTTTATATTATATCGTGGAAACAAAAAAAGAAAAAAGGACAGCTAAAGGAGGTAAGGCAGTTATTGCCGGAGTTTTAGTATTGATATGTAGCAGTATATCATCCAACGTAATGGGGCAGCAAAATGATTTACAGCCTATCAGTATGGCTAAGGCTGTAGAAATAGCCCTTGCCAATAACCCGCAAATTACAGCTGCTAATTTGGGTGTTACCCGTGAGGAAAAGCTTAAAAAGTCGGTGGTTAACCTGGGCAATACCGAGTTTAATTATACACGAGGAGAGATTAATACAACAGGATTTGTTGATAATGGCTTTGATATTTCTCAAAGCTTTAAATTCCCTACGGTATATGGTACTCGCTCTAAACTTCAAAACACAAGAATTGAGTTGAGCCGGCAAATGGTGGCAGTTACCAAAAACGAGCTCACCCGACAGGTTAAAAGCGAATACACCCAGTTAGCCTGGGCCTATAGCCAATTAGAGCTTTATAATTACCTCGATAGCATTTATAGTAAGTTTGTAAGGGCTGCTGAAATGAGGTATTCAACCGGTGAAACCAATCGGTTGGCAAAAATTGCTGCGGAAGGTAAGCACCAGGAGGTGTTGCTGTTAAAGCAACAAACGGAAGCCGATGTGGAGATTTATAAGCTGCGATTGCAAAACGTAATGAATTACGACAAGGGCATTCAAATTACTGAAAAAGTATTGCTCGATATAGATATTCCTTTGGTTACAGATACGGCATCAATGAACCAAAATCCTTTGTTAGGGGCATTTCAAAAGCGGATTGATTTAGCTCAAAACAGGTATAAACTGCAAAAATCAGAGTTTGTGCCGGAGTTTTCAGCAGGTTTTTTCAGCCAACAAATTGAAGGCATTTCAGGAGCTAATGGGTTTTCGGTAGGAGTAGCTGTTCCGCTGGCATTTTGGACAAATAATGGTAAAAGCCAGGCGGCAGAAGTGGATGTGGCCATAGCCAATGCCGAGTATGAAAGTTATAGCTTACGATTACATACCCAACTGGATAACTTGCTTCAGGAATTTACCAAATACCAGGCACAGTTGAGCTACTACCAATCTAAAGGGCTGGAAATGGCCAATGAACTGGTAAATTTTGCAGGCAAAGGCTATGCAGGTGGTGAGATTGAATATGTGGAGTACATTCGAAATTTAGACCAAGCAAACGACATCCGCAACCAGTACCTTGAAACTTTAAGGCGATACAAACAAACTCAAATTGAGATTAACTATTTAATGGGCACACTATAATGGATATTAAAAACATAAATACTCGAATTAACTATTTAATGCACCTAGCCATGTTTTTTGCTGTAGCTGCCTTTTTAGGAAGTTGCACATCCAATTCTACTTCTACCAAAACAGAAGAACACGGTGAGGAACATACAGAAAACGAAGAAGGTTCTTCGAACATGGTTTCAATTACACCGGAGCAGGCCGAAGTGCTAGGATTAACAACGGCTAAGGTGGTAAAGAAAAGCCTTGGCAATAACATCAAAGTAAATGGCTTTCTTGATTTATACCCTCAGGATGAAGCAAATGTAAATGCTTTTATTGGAGGTAATGTAAGCAATATTTACTTTGTAGAAGGAGACAAAATAAAAAAAGGACAGGTGCTGGCACGCCTTGAACACCCCGATTATTTGCAAATGCAGCAAGAGTTGCAGCAAAGTGTAAACGAGCTGAAATATTTAAAAACGGAGTTTGAACGAAAAGAAAAACTCTATAAAGAAGAAATTTCTTCGGGTAGAGAATTTCAAAAAGCAAGATCAGACTATTATTCTACCCAATCTAAAATTAAAGGATTAAAAGCAAAGCTGAAGCTTCTAAATTTGAATGTATCAAAAGTGGTTGCTGGTGAATTGTTTCCAACAGTGCCTGTTATTTCGCCTATTGATGGGTTTGTGGGAGAAGTATATGTACGGATTGGAGACTTTGCAAACCCTGGAGTAAACATGTTTTACATTAGCAATAATGCAAAAACCCATGTTGATTTTAGGGTATATGAAAAAGATATTTATAAGATTAGAGTAGGGCAAAAAGCTTATTTTACCATAGCCAATAAACCCGGTGAGTTAATTGAAGCCCATATTCAAACCATAGGGAGAACTTTTGAAGACGACCCCAAGGCGGTGCATGTTCATGCGGTAATAGATAGTAAGGTAAGTACCGATTTGTTGCCGGGCTTGTATGTTGAAGGCAGAATTGTAGAAAGTGAAAAAATGATGGATGTGATTCCTGAACAAGCCATTATTAAAGAAGGAACCCGTTCGTTTGTATTTATTAAAGTAGAGCATAATGAGGAGGAAAGCGAAGAGCACCATGATGAAAAACTATCTTTTGAAGTAGTAGATGTAACTACAGGCATAAAGGATGCAGGGTTTGTAGAAGTAACCTTTGCAGAGCCTTTACCCCAAGACGCTGAAATAGTTGTTAACGGAGCCTACATGCTTTCTTCGGAGTTAGTAAAAGGTGAATTAGAACATGACCATTAAAAATTATTATCAATTTTTTATGTACCTGTGTAAACCGAGACTCTTCGCATAAAATGCTACCATTGACGGATTTGTATATTATCCTATTTTTTATTCCGAGATATAAGGAATCTTCTGCTTTTCAAAGATAACTTTCTAGTCTCACAAGATTCCTCATACCCTACGTAGGCTGAAAACGGCTACAGGCAGGCTTGGATAGAAAAGAAATCTTTTGTGATCCCGTCATTTTCCTACGCTGATTTTTGAAACCCGATAGCTATCGGGTCTGCGCTCAGAGTGACGTTTTTGAAGTCGAACTCTAGGGAACCTCTATATGATTGGTTCTGAAGTTTTTTTATAAACTGTGATGCTCAGGGATATCTGGGGTAATAAATTACCTAAATTATTTGGTTACTTCAGCAAGATATAAATTAAATTCAAGGGGACTTGATGCTTGAAACTCATCAAACTCAAGATCTTCGTATATGGTTGAGTCAAATTCTCTAGGCGTTAGGGATATTTCTCCAGAAGTGGAGACAAGTATTTCCAAACCTTCGAGGGTAGCGGGATTTATTCTAACTATTATTTTGTCAGAATCGATTTCCTTTTTAAAATATTTGTATAGTGGTGCCAAGTTGTTTTTGGCTATAGTTGTAGTTGCTAAACAAATTAAAGTTACTATAATAAGCAACTGATTTTACACACTAAATTTATTGTAATAGCTGCTTCCCCATTGTCAGACTTAGGAAACAGCTATAAAGCTATAAATTTTCTTGAACCAATTCAGTTGGAGTTTCTTGTGTGTTTTCTAGAGAATAAGTTGGGCAAGTGTAAGAAGTGCACGATCCAAATATGGAAGCAGTAGCAACAAAGGTGATTAATATAACAAGCTTTTTCATTTTGTGGGTTTATTTATATGTCAAAGGTAGGGCAAATTAGGCTATAATTAATAGTTACTTGCGCTCATTTTTTACTACTGTTTTATCTTAGTTGAACATAGGTATTAATACGTATAAAACAAAAAAAAGGTAATATCTATTAGATATAGCCCTTTTTTGTTTTATACGTAGCTTTTAAGTTCTAATGGCATTTCAACCAAATCACCATATTCTTCGCCAGCTTCTTCCATATCTTCATCTTCTTCCTGATAATGCCATTCAATGGAAATATCATTTCCTTTATCAAATATTTCTTCAAGCTTAAACAATATGTCAAGAATTAATTTGGATGAGGCCGTGTTAAAATAGACCAAATTAAATATAACCACAGTTTTATCATTTGGCGATGATGCGTATTCATCTA
>CAZZML010000025.1:0-15792 GCA_964654735.1 uncultured Roseivirgaceae bacterium
ATATTATGGCTTGTAGTAGATTTTCCTTGCGGATTTAAGATATATTTTCAATAGCCTTATTTTACTCAGCCATACATAAAAAAAGGCGGTATTACCGCCTTTTTTTATGTATGAAAAGTATTTTATTTATTATGGCAAGTAAGGCATAGGTTACTACCAGCATTGTTCATTCTTAATAAAAAAGCAATGCCTGCACCGTTATGTACATCATGGCACGAGGCGCACTGTAACTGGCCGCCTAACAGTAAATCATCATCTATTGTACCTCCAAGTCCGGATGAGGTAGTTGTAGGATCAAATAAACCTCCATCAGCAGTAGCCAAAGCATTATCATAAGTAAATGAAATTGGGTGGTCGTCTGATATATCAATACCAACCAACGCATTACCAGTTACAAAATTTGTACCTCCTGTGGTGCCTCCAAAATTTTCAAGAGCTACTGTTCCATCATGGCAACTCAAACAGAGTTTAGAACTCCCTGTAGGTTGTACTACAGTTGCATCAAGTGTTGGAGATGAATAAAGTGTGAATGTTTGAGTAGTTAACTCGTGATTCCATAAAGGAGCATCAGTCGAAACTACCGCATTGTGAGGCGTATGGCATACAATACATATTTCGCCAGAGGCGTTCCATGTTTCCGGACTAAAATCATGGGCGGATCCTGCAATATTTTGAGCAACGCTATACTGAGCTATAAGCATAACACATACTACCGTTAAAATTCTATTAAGTGTTTTCATGATACGTTTTTTGTTTGTTTAAAAATTTCTTATTTCCTGTGCTACTTATTAACAAAGATATTAAACATCAATAGCTCATAAAATGACTATTTATCTAAAAAAGAATGATATATGTCAGTTTTTTGGAATTAAGTTGCTGCTTAGCTACTAAAACATCCTTTTTAGCCACTAAGGCTCGAAGTCAGTCCTGAAAGTTTTCGGGACACTAAGGTTTTAATTTTTCTAATACCTTTATTTAGTGGTTTTTATAGCCTTATTTTTACACTGTATGCAAGGATTGCTTCAGTAGTTCCCTGCTTTGCCAGCCTCCATACCATTGACGTGTGAGTTTATCAAGTGATCAAATTTAACTTTTTTGATTCCGAGGTACGAGGTCACTAAGGACTCCTGTGGAGAATATTCTGCTTTTCGAAGATGATTTTCTAGCTTCACAAGATTCCTCGTGCCTCGGAATAAAAAAAGCAAAATTTACAGCCCCTGTTAAATAAATACGTCAATGGTAGGCACAGCCTGTCCCGTTTTTTCGGGGAAGCAATCTCTAAATTGAAGACTACGGTTAAACTTAACACCGATAGGTATCGGTGCCACTCCGCCAAATGGCGGATCACAGTAACGAAAAGCTTAACTAAACGACATTGAATATTTATTCCACTATTTTGCCATCTTCCATAATAATTTTATAGAAATAGCCAGAACCAAAGTCTTTATCCAGAATTATTTTCCCTTCTATTATTATAATATCTCCTTTTTTTGCCTCCATTTGAGATGTAACAGTTAAATCGTTTTCTCCCAAATGCTCGGTTCCATCCTGAATATGGATCCAGTTTTTACCCATAATTTTACTATTGAATTTTTTTACTTCTCCTTTTACTTTTACTGTTTTATTAGCATAGTCATCTTTATTTGCAAATAACTCAGCAATTGTAATTATAGTATCGGGTTGTTCATTGCTAGAGCTTTGAGCCCAGCTAAATGTAACCGTAAGAGCAAGGGTAATAACGGTGATTAAAAGTTTCATTTTAAATTGTTTTATAGGTAAGTATTAATTTTTATAAGCATACTAAAATAGCGCCATTTGTACTAATGCCATATTAGGCGGTTGTAGCTATTCAACAAAAAGTAATGGGCTTGACCACACCCAGGCTTTAGTTTTGTATTTCCAGATTTCTGTTCCTGTAATCATATCCACACTATATAAATTGCCATCATTAGAGCCGAAAAAAACTTTTCCATCAGATACTGCCGGGCGAGTAGTAATGGCTCCGTTGGCTTGAAACCGCCAGATTAAGTTGCCGGTAGCAATATTAAGGCAATACATGAAGTTGTCCCAACTGCCAACTAATACTTTATTTTTAAACACGGTTGAGCCGGCAGAAATAATGCCATCTGTTTTAAATTTCCAAACTAGTTTTCCGGTTTTTATGTTAACACAATACAGATGCTGGTCTGCAGAACCAAAAATAACTTTATCATTTGATATTGCCGGTTTAGACCAGATTTTATTGCCTGTTTCGTATTTCCAAACTAACCTGCCATTTTTAGCATTAAGGCAGTATAGGTTTTTGTCTTTTGAGCCGAAAAATACTCTTTTATCTGCAATAATTGGACTTGAGGATACCCAGCTACCTGTTTTATATTTCCAAATGAGTTCACCTGTGGCAAGCTCAACACAATACATGTAGTTGTCTCTGGAGCCAAAAAAAACTTTCCCATCAAATACGGCTGGGCTTGAATACACCCAATCGTTACAGGCAAATTTCCATAATAATTTACCAGTAAGGGCATTAATACAATACAGGTGGTTATCGTTAGAACCAAATATTACTCTATCATTAACCACATTTGGACTGGAATGTACCCATCCTTCAGTTTTAAACGCCCATAGTTTCTTGCCACTTATCATATCTATGCAATATAAACTGCTGTCTTTTGAGCCGAAAAATAGTTTATTATTGTATGCTGTGGGGTTTGATGAGATAGCCTCATTGGTTTTAAAACTCCAAAGCTTTTTGCCGGAGTTATTATCAATACAATATAAGAGGCTGTTCCAACTGCCAAAAAAGATTTTATCATCGGCAATTACAGCAGATGAAGCCACTTCGGCCGCAGTTTTAAATACCCATATTTTTTTTCCTGTTTGTGCGTTAATACAGTAGAAGTTTTTGTCTGCTGACCCAAAAAATACTTTCCCGTTTGCTACCTTAGGGCTAGATCGAACCCATCCATCGGTTCTAAATTTCCATACTTCTAACCCTGTGTTGGCATCTAAGCAGTATAAATATTCATCTTTTGAGCCAAAAAATACGTGCCCGTTTGCAACCGTAGGGTTCGACCATACCCAACCTCTGGTTTTAAATTTCCAAATCAGTGCGCCTGTATTAATATCCAAGCAATATAAATGTTTGTCTTTTGAACCAAAAAACACTTTTCCGCTTGATACAAAAGGCGTGGAGTAAATTAAACCAGCAGTTTTAATTTTCCATAATTGCTGACCTGAGCTGGCATCTACACAATAAATGTAATTGTCTTTAGAACCTATAAATACTTTTCCGTTAGCTACTGAAAGACTTGAATATACCCAGCCTGTGGTTTTGAATGTCCATAGTTCCTGGCCGGTTTCTATGCTTAAGCAATAGAGTTTTTTATCCTTTGAAGTAAAGTAAACGTTGTTATTTAAAACTACAGGGCTTGAATACACCCAACCTTCTGTTTTGTGCTTCCACAGTTCAAGACCCGATATTAAGTCTATGCAATAAAGAAACCCGTCTTTTGATCCTACCAGCACTTTATTATTGGTTATTACAGGGCTCGAATACACCCAGCCTCCGGTTTTAAACTTCCATAGTTCTTTGCCGGTGTTTATGTTTATGCAATACAAATAACTATCAGAAGAACCAAAAACAGCCTTGCCGTTAAATATAGTGGGGGTGGAATTAACCCATCCTTGGGTTCTGAATTTCCAAATTTCCTTACCTGTACTGATATTAACTGAATACAAGTATTTGTCATACGAGCCAAAAATCACTTCTCCTTGAGGTATTTCTTGAATAAGTGTATCCAACATGTTTGAGGAATTAATGCTTTTAATTAGTTCTTGGCTACCATATCCTTTTAATTGTTTATTGGAGGAGAGAGAAGTTGGAAAGGAACCAACAAAAACACTTATAAAAAATAAGTGAACGTAGTTTATAACGCTATGAGTCAGCATTTTGAGTAGTGTTAGTTTCAAAGAACGAAACTAATTTTTGATTTTATTATGATTGGAATCAATTGATTATGTGAGTTTAATCACAATTCAAATGCAGAAAACGAATGTTGCCAGAGTGATATTCAGGAGTTGATTTCTTTCTATGACTAGAAATATTAGCCTTAAAACCTAAAGGAACTCAGGTTAAGGTTGATTCGTTTTATTGAGTAAACTATTATTTTTTATGGATGAAATTCAGAACGAGTTCACACAATAATTTTTTTCTGTTTTAGCTGGTTATGTGTGGGATAAGAAGAACCCGTTTATAAAAAAGCACAAAACAATGCTTAATGCTTTTGCAAAAGTTATTAAGATAAAAAGATAAAAAAAGAAAATAAGTTAATTACTCAAAGATAGATTCAGCAAATTCTTCAGCCCAAGCAGATATTTTATTTCTATCTTCAGTGCTTAGCTTTGCTTTAGGATGGGCGAAAACATATCCTTTTAAAGGCATTTCTTTCTCATCTATTTCTTCTATAAGGTCATCTAAAGCTTCGGCTTTGTCAAGTTTCGAAAGAGACTCCCATTTTGAAAAATTCAGGTGTTCTTTACCTTCAATAATATGATTGCCAATAACAAAGGAAGCAGGAGCTATGTACGAATACCAAGGGTAAACTGCCTGGTTGGAATGACAATCATAGCAACTTGTTTTTATCATTAATTCAACTTCTTTGGAAGTAGTATTGTTGGTAAATAAATCTTCAGGATTATTAGTTGAATTTTCTGGAATGTTATTTGGTAAAAATTGAATAATAATCAATACTATCCCGATTCCTATTAATAATTTCTTTCTCATATCATTACTCTCCGGCCAATTCCTTAGCAGAATTTCTTGCCCAGTTTATTAATGTATTTTTATCTTCATCAGACGGCATTTTATCTGGATAATTTGCAGCAAACTTTTTAGTTGGCATGTCTCCTTTCTCAACTTCTTTTGCAATCTTGTTAAGTTTAGATACCAACTTAGAAAGTTTCATTGTTCCTAACTCATCGAGTTTCAATTTCATTTTCGCTTTATAGTTCTTTGATTCAACGTTATGGCAGCTATAGCATGAATTAGAAAAAATAGTGTCAATATTTTTAGGTATTTCAAACCCAGTAGCTTTTTCAACAGGTGGATTAACTATGCTAAAACTGGAAATTAAAAGGTAAATTATAAATAAAATGCTTAGGAGTGTTAGAAATTTATTCATGTTTTTTGTTACTTATTGATTTGATCAAAAATAGGAATCTTAAAACTAGGATACAATGGGAGAGGTTTAGCTTGTCATTTATTAATCACACTAGCTGTTTTTTGATTTTATCTATTAGATAACCTTTTCCGAGTATTTCGCTACAAGTAACCATGGCACTAATGGTTACGCCAAGTACGCCATGCATAACTATATTTTGCCCAGTTAATAAAAGGTTTGAAATTTTGGTTCTTGTACTAATATAAGATTTAAGTGGAGAGTTGTAGTCTCTTGCAATACCATATAAGCTACCATCTGAACCAACGTAATCTCTTAAAGTAAGCGGGGTAGAAGTGTTATAAGTTTTAGTAATACTACGTATTTCAGGAATTTTCTTTTCCACTTCAGATAATAGTATTTGAGCTTTTTTTTCTTTAAAAGCTTGATATTTCCTGTTTCTTTCGCTTATATGAGTGGTAGTGTTAAAGGTTTCAGCCCAATTTGCTACTTCTTCTATTTTCATATATGAAATAACAATAAGACTTTTTGCAAATCCTTTATTTTTTGATGAATAGTAGATAGCGAAGTCTTTACCCCAATTTTCGGGCTTATAATTAGTTGATTCCCAAACTTCATTTGAGCTAAAGTAATACTTGTTTACTTTTTCATATTTAAGTTTATTGGGCTTTAACGTTAGATAAAGCACAAATGCCGAAGTTGTATTCTCTAAATTTAATATCCTTTTTGTGTACGATTTACGAAGGTTTGTTGTATCAATTAGTTTAAAAGTTTGGGTGGGGTGAATATTTGAAATGAATGTTTCCCCTTTTACGGTTTGGCCATTTTTAAGTTGAACACTTTCTACTAGGTTCTTCACATTATTAATAGCAACAACTTCTTGATTTCTGTAGATTTCTCCGCCCAATAACTTAATTTGTTTGGATAATATATTGCTAATTTTACTTCCACCTCCAATTACACGGTAGGAACTTTCGATGTATGAGTTTATAACTAAAGCATGTATGTAAAATGGCGATTTATTGCCTTCTCCTGCATATAATAAATTATTAGCGGCTAGTATAAGTCTTAATTTTTCATCTTTAACACACTCTTCAATTACAGTTTTGGCACCAATGTAAAAATGCTCCATTTCGGCCTCAATATTAGACTCTGAATTGAGGTAATAAAAAGAAAAAGTATTGCAAACTTCTTTAATCCTTTTGATGTATTCATCAAGACCCTTTTCTTCGTTAGGAAAAAAATATAGTAATTGTGCCTTAAAATTATCATATCCTTGGGCAATAGGGTAAATATTTTTGTCTCCAGCAAAATAGATTTGGTCAAAACCATCAATTTCCATTTTTTCGAGTCTCAATGCATCCATTAAGCCCAAATACTTAAAATAGGGGTAAAGTGGTTGTCCAGGCTCCAGTCCACCGATGTAATGAACACCTGTATCAAATTTAGTTTTATCAAAATAAAATGTTTGAAGAGTGCCTCCAATTTGAGCATTTTTCTCTAAAATGCACACTTTATACCCTTCTCTACTTAATACTAAGCCGGTTATTAATCCTCCTAACCCCGAGCCCAATATTACAAAATCATATTTTTTAGTATATAAACTCATTTAGTAAGCTCGGTTATCTCGAATTCTCATTGGTTTTCTTGCTCCTTCGGGGTGAAGCATACTTGCTAAAATGGTTTTAGTTACCCTTTTAAGTTCAGGTGTTACTCTAATGGTATCAGCAAGTTCTAGTTTAATATTTTTTACTAGTTTGTCACTTATACTATCTGCTACATAAATTCGAATACTATCTGTATCAATGGTATTTTTAGAAATCTCGATTACATAGTTACCGATTTCATCAAATGATTGTAACACTTCTTCGATACTCTGTGGGAATAGCGTGGTTCCTTTGAATTTCATCATTTGATTTTTTCGACCTTCTACAGGACCCAATCGAATTGTATTTCTACCACAACCACATTTATCGGAATATGCTCTAGCTAAATCTCCTGTTCGGTAGCGCAAAACAGGTGTGCCTTCTACACCTAAAGGCGTAACGGTTACTTCTCCTAATTGGCCATCTTCAACGGGTTTGCCATTATCATCTAAAATCTCAACGATGATAAGCTCAGGCAATTGGTGGCCTCCCTTTTGTTCACTACATTCTGTAAATGCCGTCATCATTTCAGTGGATGCATAGGTAGAGTATAGTTCGATATTCCATTGGCCAATTATCTTTTGCTGTAGCTTGTTAGGAGTAAAGTCTTTATTCCTAATGGGTTCGCCTATGCAAATAGCCTTTTTGAGAGAAGACTCATTTGGATTAATGCCGTTAGAGGAACCGAACTTCGCTAATTTGTACAAAAATGAAGGAACTGTAATGGTAACTGTTGGATTAAATCTTGAAATAATTTTCCATTGAGGAGAAGGGTTGCTTATTCCGGAACGAATTACAGAAGCCCCAAGTGATATGGTGCCTGTGTAATAGGCCATCCCAGCCATAAACATTTTATCTAATGTTGTTGTTAGTTGAACAATATCATTACCAGTAACTCCTGCAATTTGCAATGACCTTTTTTCATTATAGGCTAACCTATCAAGGTCGTTTTTAGTAAGAGCGATTATAATTGGGTCACCTAAAGTGCCTGAGGTAGTAACATATTCTGCAATTTTATTGGAAGGAACACATTGAAAGTTGTTGTTATTTTTATCTAAATCATTTTTGGATGTGGCTGGGATTTGTGATAAGTCTGATATGTTTTTAATGGAGCTTGGGTCAATTTTATGGGTATCAAACAGGTTTTTATAAAAAGGAGAATTTGCATACAAGTATAAAATTTGCTTTTGCAATGCAATTTCTTGAGATGCTTTAATTTCTTCTTTGGATTTAAAATCCAACTTATCTTCGTTACTCCGCATTTAGTTAAGTAGTTATTATTACAGTAGCACTTGCCATACTTTTTGTATGAGTTAGGGACACAAAAATATGTTTAAATTTTGATTGGTTAAAATAGGATAAAGTATCTCCATATAAAGTTATTATTGGTGCTCCTTCTGTATTGTTTCTAACTTCAATTTCTTTAAAATTAGCCTTATTACTCCAGCCGCTTCCTATTGCTTTCATATACGCCTCTTTTGCTGCAAATCGAGCTGCAAAGTGTTGTGAAGGGCTTTTTTTTGATTCGCAATAACTTATTTCACTTGTAGAGAAAGCTAGTATTAGAAATTCGTTTTTTTTAATTTTTACAGCCATTCGGCTAACCTCAACAAGGTCGGTTCCTAATCCTTTAATCATCCGAATTATTTTTATTGATTTGATTTTCGATAAACGTTCTTTCTTCTTGGTAAGGAATATCTTTTTTTAGAGCATTTTCGTAGTAATCAGTTGCCTTTTGCGTATTGCCCATGGCTGCAAAGTAATTTCCAAGCAAGAGGTGGGTTTGGTAATAATTGGGGTTGGTAGAAACTAATTTACTTATAAGAGCTTCCTTAATTTTAATACCTTCTTCAGTAGCTTTTAAAATTTTATAACTAATCTCCTTGTACTTTTTAAAATCTTTAAATTCTGAGCTATAGAAAAATGGATCAGGAGCAATTTCCAGAGAATCTATTGTGATAGGAAACTTAACTTGATCTGCTTTTAAATTATTAAAATCTACCATTGAATAGGCTGCCATCGTATTCAACTGAAAAGGATAGGATGATACCCAAACTAATTGTTTAACATTATCAAAAATTACGGCATGGTGAGCCAGTAATTGATTTAATGCCAAAGGATTGCCTAGACCAATATCTTTGCCATTAAGCCCTTTTTTATCTCTTAAAATAACAGCCGTATTTTTATAATCTAATATTCCCGTATTGGCTAATAATTCAGCGGTTCTTTCATACCTCCTAACGGATTCTGATGTTTTTTTGTGATCTATATTTAAAGGTAAATCTTTAAGGTTATCACTTTGAAAATGATTGGTAACTATAATGGCATTTGAACTAGGAGAATATATACCTGTGGATGTGGGAGTTTTTTCGATTACAACTACCGTTTTATCAAAGGCAGAGGATATTGTAAAAGACTCTGACACAAATGATTGGTATTTATTGCATATTTCGACTGCTTCATCAATGGTGGAAGCATATTGCAAAATATCTCTAGCGATAATGGATACAGGTGTACCTGACTTTGTTGGAATTTCTGATTTATCTGAATTTAGTGTAATGCCAAGTCCTTTTTCGTTTATACCCGAAACCACTCCAATAAAACTTGGCCAAGTTACCGAAACAGATTTATATCCTCTAGTAGGGTTGCTTAATAAAACAACTTTGTTTTTTGCAAATCCATCACCAAAATAGAAATCAAAATTGCGCCCCATTATCATTTGTTGATTGGTAGAATCAAATTGCCAAGTGCCAAATGCTGTACAGCCTACTAAATGCATATTTTGCACCGCATGCCCAATATCGTGTGCAGCATGATAATTAATTATTCGATTATACTTTGGCCCTATAAAATCAAAGTCATCACTGAAGAACTGCGAAATGCCATAAATTTCCTCACGATATTCTTTAGGGATATTTAAATCTAAATCACGGTTAAACCAAGAGATGCCTAAGGTTAAAATTTGTTTTAAAAACCAAGATGATATTTTAGAATCTATTTCCTCTAGAAATACCTTTTCTTGTTGTTCTCCTAATTGCTTTTGTAAAACTCCTAATGTTCTACCTCTTTCGTATCCATTGCCTTCTATGTAGCACTCCCAATTGCCATTTTTGCTTAATCTTAACCAACTATTATTTAATGTAAAATAAGTAGGGGAGATGGTAATTAAGTCACTTTCATCAACAGATGACTGGATAGGTTCTGGATGATTATAGACTACTCTTTTAACAAACCAAATTGAAAAAATGAAGCATATTATTGCAAATGATATAACTATTTTTTTAATACGATTCACGTGGTAATTTGAATAAAATTCAATAAAAAAAATGGCTGAAGATTAATTGAATATTAGAAGATTTTTTAAATAACATTTGCTATTCTTGCGAGCAAAAATACTAAACTTATGAGGATATTATTCTCCTTTTTTGCAATGTTAATGTTGCCAACTCTATTAAACGCTCAAACTTTTCCAGTTGAAAAATATAAATCTAATAAGGTTACTTGGTACGGCATTGATTACACTAAAATTAAACTAATTGGAGATGCTGGTTTTAGTGACACTGATAATATTGTTAAAACTTACTTTAACGCTTGGAATAATTTTGTACTATCAGAACCTAACAAATATTATGTAAGAGGTTATTTGCACAAACCTGATATAAATATTGACTTGGAACTGGTAAAAGAACATAATGCATTAGTTGATGCTAATTCACTAATTGTTAGTAAAGCTAATTCAATTAGTCAGGATGAAGTGAATGAACTATTAGAGACATATAATTTTAAGAACACTGAAGGAATTGGCGTTATGCTTATTGCAGAGTATTATAGCAAAAATGATGTAAGAGCTTCTTACTTATATGTAATATTTGATACACAGTCAAAATCAATACTATTTTCAAGGAGATATTATGCAGCACCCAAAGGGTTTGGATTTAGAAATTACTGGGCATATACGATTTATAGAACCCTTAAATCTATTGATCAGGATATGAGAATGTTGATGAGGTAAGAGCGCATTGGAAAGTTCAAAAGGATATATTTCTGCTCTAGAGGCTAAGTTTGAAGCTCAAAAAATTGCTTTTGCTCCTGTCGTATTTCAGGTAACAAAAGTATTGCGAGATAAAGGTGTTCTTACCTATTTAAAAAAGAATGGGCACGGCAGTATTGAGGAGCTAGCTAAAGCTTTGGGTATATCTGATTATGGCTTACGAATTTTACTTGAAATGGCGCTGGCTGCAGAAGTTGTAAACTCAAATAGTGCAGATGTTTACTCACTAACCAAAATCGGGCATTTTATCGAAGCAGATGAAATGACCAAAGTTAATATGGACTTTATAAATGATGTATGCTATAAAGGCCTATTTCATTTAGAGGAAGCTATAGAAAAAGGTACCCCAGCAGGATTAAAAGAGTTTGGTAACTGGAATACGATTTATGAAGGGTTATCTAAGTTGGATGATAACGTGCAAAAATCTTGGTTTGATTTCGATCATTTTTACTCAGATGATTCTTTTCCGGAAGCACTTAAGATTATTTTTAAAGACAAGCCTCGAACTTTGTTAGACGTTGGAGGAAATACAGGCAAGTTTTCCATTAAATGTTGCAATTACGATAGTGATATTACTGTTACTATAGTTGATCTGCCTGGCCAAATTGAGATGGCCACTCGAAATATAGAAATGCATGAGTTAAGTAATCGGATAAATTATTTTCCGTTAAATGTGCTTAAGCCTGATAAGCTTTTGCCCAAGGCTGATGTAATTTGGATGAGTCAATTTTTAGATTGTTTTTCTGAAGAAGAAATTGTTTCAATTTTATCACATGCTGCAAAGTCCATGGAACCCAAATCAAAGTTGTACATTATGGAAACCTTTTGGGACAATCAAAAATTTCCTGCTGCTACCTTTTCATTGGTGGCAACCTCGGTATATTTTGCCGCTATGGCCAATGGTAATAGTAAAATGTACGAAAAAAATCGGTTTATAAATCTAATTAAAAAATCTGGATTACAGGTTGTTGAAGAATATTTTCCAATTGGAGTAAGCCATACAATACTTACTTGTGAGCTATCATAGCTTAGTTAAAGCCATTAAGGTATTTGACGACTTAGTAGATTGATGATCGAATGTTATGTTATAGTTATTTTTGTTAGCCCACTCTTCAATAAAAGATTTATTGAAGAAATGGAGATTTCCTTGGGATTTATTAAATTTAAGGTACTTAGTTGACCAATTTTCAGACTTTTTTGTCCATTTATGGCTAGTTTTTAAATCAGATAGACCATCTCTAATAAGAAGTAATCCTCCAGTTTTTAGGCCATTATTGCATTGTTTCAATACTTTGTTTTGATCTTTTTCCGATAGGTAGTGCAACGTATCTGCTATTATAATTGCATCTGCTTCTATTGGTTGTACCTCTGCTATGTCCGAGGTTTTGAATTCAATACCTCCTGTTTTTAAATAAGAGTTTTGGGCAACATCAATTTTATCTTTATCATAATCATATCCCAATATTTCAAATGATCCGTTTCTTAATTTTAGATAATAACTTAAAAACCCATATCCACACCCTAAATCATAAATTCGTTTAGAACCATTGCCAATAATCGAATAATATTTTTCGTAATGATGTTTTTCAAACTTCCATTTTATTCGAAAATACCATTCAAGAACAGGCCCTTTGTATTTGTAGGAGTAAAGTAGAGGGTAGTATTGGTAATCAATTGCTCCACAAATTTGATCAACTTCATTGTAGGATTTTTTAAAATAGGCACTTATTGATTTTGTGCGTTCCTTATAACCAGTTCCATAGGTAGAGTCGTCTGGCTTTATTCTGGGCAATACATAAGTACTCATAAAACCGTTTTTTAAATTGTAATCGTGTTTAGGCATAGTATAGCCATAACCGTGTAACACAATAGGGGTTATGTCTAATTTAAGTAAATCAGCAAGGTAGAATGCTCCTTTATGAAATCGCTTAATTCTTCCATCTGCCGATCTTGTTCCTTCAGGAAATACAATAATGGAATATCCATGATCAATTAGTTTTTTAACTTTTGTTACATTTTCGTCAAGAGATTCAAAGGTGGGTACATAATCGGCATACCTAATGGCACTGCCAAATAATACAGAGTTGTACACCCATTTGTTTACTAGCATTATAACGTTTGGGTGAAGCCTTGCTAATGCCAGAATATCAAAAAAAGAAGTATGATTGGCTATAATTATACTTGGGTTGCTAAAATCGAGATTTTGCATATTATAATACCTCTTTGTCGTGCTAAAGAGGATATCTAACATTGTTCCTGTAATCCATTTTAACATTTCATGAAGCCTATCCTTTTTCCATCCTTTATTTTTAAATGGGATAAAACGAATTATAAAACCAAGAAATACACCTAATAAGCTACCTGAAATAAAAATTGAATAGCCAATAATGCTCATTAATATTCCACGAATTGTAACGGGAGGCTTGCCTACATTAGTTCTACGAGTTGTAAAAAAATGGAATAACAGAGGTTGAACAAAAAAGGAGATAAATACGATGGTTAAAATTCCAGTAACACTAATTGCGGCAATTGATTTTATAGCTGGGTGTTTGGCAAAAAATAAAACTCCCGTGCCGATAATAGTAGATAATGAGGAGAGGATGATTCCAGATTTATAATGGCTTAATACACCTCGCCCATACTTGTATTTAGATTGAAGGCCATCTGTCATAAAAATGGCAAAATCATCTCCCAATCCAAATATAAATGTGATGATTATAATGTTGACAAAATTGAATTTTAAACCGAATAAAACAGAAATTCCAAGAATCCAAATCCAACTTATTGCAATAGGAATAAACGTAATTAATGTAAGCTCGAAACTGCCATAAATAAGGAGCATCGCTACAAAAACTAAGATGCTAGCAAATATTAATAAGTAGTTAAAATCATCTTTTACTGCTTCTGTTAAAAGCGACATTACGCTAGTGCCATCAACCAAGATATAATTAGAACGGTTACCAAATTGTTGCCTAACTTTAGAATAGTCTTTCTTCTTAATTACGATGCTCGTAATTAACGACTTTTCTTCCTTTGCGGATGGGTTATTTGAGCCGAGAACTAATTGGCTTAACGTAGTGCTTTCTTTAATAAAGTTAAAGGGGGCTTCTGGTGTTAATGTATTGCTAATCCAGGTGTTAAATGAGCCGAAGGTGCCTTTTTTAAAACCTAGAGAGTCGCCAGTTTGGCTGACTAGTTTCCACGTAGTTTTACCATTTAGTTCCCAAAAATTATTCCATTGTGCAATTTTTTCTACTTGCTTATCTTTAGGTAGTACAAAAAGCCCTAATGAACTAATTTGCTTAATTTGTATGCTATCATTTAGTGCAATTAGTTCGTAGTAAAGCTGTTGGTTTTTGTTCGCTATTTCATCATCAGAAATTCCTTCAACTAAAAAATGTATTCTCTTTTCGGTATTGGGGTTAATGTTTTGATGTTTAGTTTCTGCTTCTTTTAATCGTTCTGGATAATAATTAATTTTACTAAGGTCACTTTCGAACTCAATTTCTGATGCGAAAAAAAAGAATATAATAGTAATTACTAAAATGATAGAAGCGAAAAGTTTAGAATGCTTAGAGGGCTCTAAGCTTATTTTATCAAATAACGCATCAAGTTTATTTGATTTAGTGAATGATAATTTATGTTCGAGTGGCTTGAGAAGATGAGGGAGAATAAGCAGTACAAATACTAAGGAGCCTGTTAAGCTTAACGCAGTAAATAAGCCAAAATCATGGAGTACTCTAGAATTTGCAAATGTGAGTGATGAAAAAGCAATTATTGTTGTGCTGCCACTTAATGATAACGGAATAAAAATTGTCTTACGGGTTTCAAAGGCATTTTTGCTTTGTTTAAACTGGGCAAAAAAGTGGAACGAATAATCGATTACTATACCTAAAATTACGGCTCCTGCACTGAGTGCAATCCCAGAAATACTTCCTTGAAAAGCATAAATTCCGGTTATGGCAAATAGCACTCCAAAAGTGCCAGGCAATAAGAAAAAAGCAATTGTAAATAAGTTTCTGAAATAATAAA
This sequence comes from uncultured Roseivirgaceae bacterium, assembly GCA_964654735.1. Lineage (GTDB taxonomy): Bacteria > Bacteroidota > Bacteroidia > Cytophagales > Cyclobacteriaceae > JAKISE01. The sequence continues at coordinate 14,907 of CAZZML010000025.1, forward strand.
ATAAGAGGGCTATAATGCAAATTATAGCAATGGAAAGGGTGAATTTAATGTCTTTTTCTATTTGCTTAGCATTTGCATCGGCAATTAAAAAAGTTCCAAAAAAATCCACTTTATGCTCTTCATTTGAAGAGTTCCAACTATCTCGAAAATTATTCAACTTCTGAGCAAGTAAACTATTTTGGTCACTCTCTGAAGGGTTGAAAGTTAGTTCTGCATATACGAAAAGAATACGTTGGTCATTAGAAATAAACAATCCTTCGTTTTGAAGATATTTGTCAGACAAACCATTGGACTGAATCTTGGAATATCCATATTTTATAAAATGCAATGGGTCTTTTATGATCCAATCTTTAAGAACCAAGCCTTCAGGAGAATACAATGATTGTTTATTTTTAACCATTGTATTTCTAATGCTACGAGGAGAAATACTACGTTTTATTTGATCATAGTCCGAACTATCTAAAAATAAGTATAGGTGGTTGAAAAAATAATCGCTTACAACCGAAGGAGCTAAGTCACTTTTATACTGAAAGTTAGTAATATGAGAACCCGCTTTTAATTTTAATTCCTTTATTAACGCAATTGCTTTTTTTTCAGCGCTGTAAGTGTTGTTTAATCCAGGGTTAAGAACCATTGAAAAGACGACCGTTTTTTTTCCCTTGTCTAATAGCGGTTTAATTTTGTTAAAAGCAGCAACGTTAGGTATCGCAGTGTCAAGGTCTTCTGAAATATGTAAATTTGTAAAACTCCACCAGCCAAGAAAAATTGAAAGGACAAGAAGTGAGTAAATAAAAAATTTTGGCATTTAATAAAATTTAGCAATTCGCCAATCTACTTTGTTTATTGGAGGTTCTTAGATTGCAAAAATAATATATTAGCAGTTTAA
>CAZZML010000026.1:0-15689 GCA_964654735.1 uncultured Roseivirgaceae bacterium
AACCATTTAGTTTGAATAGCTGAGTAGTAACCATTATTCATGAATTAATCAGGCTAGGCACTCATTCCAACACAATCTTCGAAATCTTTCCACCTCCACTTAACCAGCCCATTTTAGGGCTTCCAAAAGCAGCTGCGTGGAAGCCTTCTTCACTTACAACCTCCCATGTTTGTCCATTGTCTTTCGAAACATCTACGCCAGAAGTACCGGCTGCAATCCACCATTCGGTGTTGGGCACATAAGCCACAACGGAGCGGTATCCGTTGGGTTGATGCTCAGAAAGCACATTCCACGTTTTACCACCATCAGTGGTAATAGCTGCGTTTTGGCTTTTATCTTTATCATCTTCATAATCACCACCTACGGCAATGCCATAGGTTGGGCTTGTAAAAACCAATGAGAATATGCCTGCGCCAACTGTCGCATTTGGCCTTTTCATGGCCGTTTCAACCACCATCCAAGTATGGCCCTTGTCTTCTGATTTAAATACACGAGATGCCGGGCTGCCTAAGCCAATCCAAACTGTGGAACTGCCAAACGTGGTTAAGCAAGTGCCACTGGCAGCAAATCCACCTTCGCCTTTGGGTGATTCGGGCAGATTTGTATAATCAATTTCTTTCCACGAATTACCGCCATCAGTTGTTGTAACCACGGCTAAATGTCCATCCATGGCATCTCCAAATGCAATGCCATTTTTGGTATCCCAAAAGCCCATGGCATCAAAAAAGATGTCAGGGTGCTCGTTTAAATAAACTAGTTTCCAATGCTGACCTCCATCCTCGGTTTTATAAAATTTAGCAGGGCTGGCCACTCCCATTATAATGGCAGTTTTAGCATCAAAAGCCTCTATATCTCTAAATTGAATGGAGTCTGCATCAGGTACTGAAACATCTATCCAAGTATCACCACCATCAATAGTTCTTAACACCGTTCCACCCGAGCCGCTTGCCCAAGCTATTTGCTCATTTACTGCCGAAAGACCTCTAAAACTTGCTTTTTTCGGGATTGTCTGGTCAATAATTTGTATTGATTGAGCATTTGCAATAGTTGCAAAAAATAAAAGGGGAAAAATCAAAACTAGCTTTGGCATCATCATAGTTGTAAAACTACTAAATTGTATGTGTATTTTGGCGGATGATGAATAGTTAACATTTTAAAATAGTAACTGTATTGGTTTCTACAGATGGAACAATCCGATGTTATTATTAGGGGTATAATTAATTCATTTGCTGACTGGATTCTAAATATGATTTTTATTGGTTTTTCTTAAATATTTCCCTTCGAGTAAAAATAATACATTTCTATTCTTAGTTTTGCGGCATGCAAATAGACCACATTCTAAGAATTGCTAGAGAGGCAGGTGAAAAAATACTTGAAATATATCATGATAGCGTGCTTTCTAAAGTTGTGGATCATAAAGCAGATGATTCTCCATTAACTTTAGCTGACAAGGCATCAAATAAAGTAATTATGGATGGACTTCAAAATTTACAAGCGGACTACCCAATATTATCTGAAGAAGAAACTCATGCCAGCTATGAAGAGAGAAAAAGCTGGGCAACTTTTTGGCTAGTCGATCCGTTGGATGGCACCAAAGAATTTATCAATCGAAACGGAGAGTTTACGGTTAATATAGCTCTTATCGAAAATGGAAAACCAATTATTGGAGTAATTTATGTGCCCGTAACGGATGTAATGTATTGGGGCAGTAGCCAGGGTGCTTTTATAAAACGAGGAAAAGGAGATGTTGAAAAATTAAAAGTGAATAACTCAACTAATAATAGAATTGCTGTTCGAAGTAAATCTCATGCATCTATAGAGGAGGAAGATGTGCTTAAAAAGTATGGCGTGGTTGATAGCATTTCGGTAGGAAGTTCATTAAAATTTTGTATGGTGGCCGAAGGTAAAGCCGATGTATATTATCGCCACGGACCAACAATGGAATGGGATATAGGTGCAGGACAAGCTATTCTTGAAGCAGCTGGAGGTAAGGTTTTTATTGAAACAAGTGAAAACTATTTTACCTATAATAAAGAAAAATTATTAAATGGTTCGTTTCTTTGCCTCGGTTTTTAAATGGCAGAAATGACGGAAAATATACACCCCATAATTGATTCTATCTTAGATAGAAAAGAAAAAGAAAAACTTTTAAATCAAAAGGGAGTTGTGGTATGGTTAACAGGACTTTCAGGTTCTGGTAAAAGTACGATTGCACAAGGAGTAGAAAATAAACTTCATCAAGAAGGAATTCTGACTAAACTATTAGATGGCGATAATCTTAGAACGGGATTAAATGGCAATTTAGGCTTTTCAGATAAAGACAGAGAAGAGAATATTCGAAGGGTTGCAGAAGTTGCCAAACTCTTTAAAGAAACGGGTATTATAACTATTTGTTCATTTGTAAGCCCTACCATTAAAATTAGAAATAATGCCAAACGAATTATTGGGGATGTCGATTTTATGGAAGTATATGTAAATACATCTTTTGAAGAATGCGCCAAACGAGATGTAAAAGGACTTTATAAAAAAGCACTGGCGGGTGAAATTAAAAACTTTACAGGATTAGATGCACCGTTTGAATCTCCTTCTCATCCTTGTATTATTATTGATACCACAAACCAATCGGTGGAAGAATCGGTTGACAAACTATTTAATTTAATTTTAGAACGTATAAAATAAATGCAATCCTATAACCTCAATCATTTAAAAATGTTAGAAGCCGAAGCAATCTTTATTTTACGAGAGGTTGCTGCGCAATTTGAGAGTCCTGCTTTGCTTTTTTCGGGAGGTAAAGATTCTATTGTAGTCGCACATTTAGCACGCAAAGCTTTTTACCCATCTAAATTGCCTTTTCCTTTAGTACATATAGATACTGGTCATAATTTTGAAGAAACGATTGCTTTTCGTGATAAGTATGTGAAGAAAATAGGAGCTAAGCTGATTGTAGGTTTGGTACAAGACTCTATTGACGAAGGCAAAGTAGTAGAAGAAAAAGGCTTTAATGCCAGTAGAAATGGCCTACAAACTGTAACCTTACTGGATACTATTGAAAAGTATAAGTTTGATGCCGCCTTAGGTGGCGCTCGTAGAGATGAAGAAAAAGCCAGAGCTAAAGAACGATTCTTTTCTCATCGTGATGAATTTGGGCAGTGGGATCCTAAGAACCAACGCCCGGAACTATGGAACTTGTTTAATGGCAAGAAAAACTTTGGAGAGCATTTTCGTGTTTTCCCAATCTCTAACTGGACCGAGATGGACGTATGGCAGTACATACTTATGGAAGAGATAGAACTACCATCTTTATACTTTGCTAAGAAACGTGAAGTGTTTTTAAGAGATGGTGTAATAATGGCAGCTTCGGAACATATTCAAAGAAAAGAAGGAGAAGAAGTAAGCAAACAAATGGTTAGATTTAGAACCATTGGAGATATAACCTGTACAGGTGCAATTGAATCAGAGGCAGCGGATTTACATTCTATCATTGAGGAAGTATCAACTACTAGAGTTACCGAAAGAGGTACAAGAGCAGATGATAAACGCTCGGAGGCCGCGATGGAAGATCGCAAAAAAGAAGGATATTTTTAAAACAGGAAATGTGAGATGTAAAATAAGAAAAAATAGAAAAAACCAAAAGCAATTATTGCAAGAGGCTGAGGAACTAAGGGATTGACCGTAAATAAGGTTTACAGAATTGACGAAGTAATTTCGAACTTTCTCAAGGCGTAAAAACTGCGAATAGCCATAGCTACTTAAAGTTTTTATAACGCAGAAAAAGGGTGAAAGAACAAGTCAAAATGTAAAGGTTATTTACGGTCAATCCCTAACTGCTATTTTCAATTCAATAAAATACAAATATAAAAAGTAGGATAAAATTTAAATACGAAATATGAAAGGTGAAAGGTGAAAAACAATATTCGAATGTATGATCCACAGTTTTAAGGATTACGCATTTTTTTCATATTTCATATCTCATATTTCACACTTATAATATGAGCGATACAAATAATTACTTAAACATGGAGCTCCTTCGCTTCACCACTGCAGGCAGTGTAGATGATGGCAAAAGCACCCTTATAGGTCGTATGTTATACGATTCTAAATCTATTTTTCAAGATCAGTATGAGGCTATTGAGGCATCTAGTAAGAAAAAAGGAGATGAAAATGTAAACTTGGCATTACTTACCGATGGGTTAAGATCTGAGCGGGAACAAGGCATTACTCCTGCTCTTGAATATCGTTATTTCGCCACTCCTAAGCGTAAGTTTATCATTGCCGATACACCTGGGCATATTCAATATACGCGAAACATGGTAACTGGAGCTTCAACTGCTAACCTTGCCATTATTTTAATTGATGCACGTAAAGGTGTTCAAGAGCAAACTCACCGTCATACATTTATAGCTTCTTTACTGGGTATCCCTCATATTGTATTTTGCATTAACAAAATGGATTTGGTTAATTATGACGAAGAGGTTTATGAATCCATTAAAAAGGAAACAGAACAGTTCGCTTCTAAATTAAATGTAAACGATGTTCGATTTATGCCCATTAGTGCCCTTAATGGCGATAATGTTGTAAATAAATCGGAAAATATGAACTGGTACCAGGGTAGTACCTTGCTTTATTTACTCGAAACCATTCATATAGGCAGTGACTTTAACCATGTAGATTGTCGTTTTCCTGTGCAAACAGTTATTCGGCCAATGAGCGATAAATACCATGATTTTAGAGGGTATGCAGGTAGAATTTCAAGTGGAGTATTTAAGCCAGGAGATAAAATAATCGTTTTACCAAGTGGGTTTACAAGTAAAATTAGATCCATTGAACTAATGGAAGAAAAACTGAAAGAAGCGTATGCTCCAATGTCAGTTACAATTACGCTAGAAGATGAAATTGATATCAGTCGAGGAGATATGATTGTGCGCGATAATAACCAGCCTACGGTTACGCAAGATATTGACTTAATGGTTACTTGGTTAAACGAAAAAACATTAGTGCCAGGCGGAAAATATGGTTTAAGACACACTACCAATGACGCCCGGTGTATGGTAAAAGAAATAGTGTATAAAATGGATATTAATTCATTGCACAGAATGGAAGATGATAAAACCATTGGAATGAATGATATTGGTAGGATAAAAGTTAGAACCACAAAGCCTCTTTTTATAGATCGTTATGAGCGAAATAGAGAAACAGGCAGTGTTATTTTAATAGATGAACAAACCAATGAAACGGTTGGAGCGGGTATAATAATTTAAACACCTCAAATACAATACACTTAATTGGTTTATCTTAGTGAGTTCCATAGCTCACAATGATTAAATTTATAAACTATTTAAACAACCTAGGAACAGGAAGTTCTAAGCTGGAACAGTCAAATCAACGTATTCGTTTCTCAAATACGGTAGCACTCCTGCACTTAGTGTTTTTAAGTTTAATATTAATACTGCTCGTTTATCAATATGGGTTTAAGGCTGCAGCTAAGTTGGTATTAATTTCTTCTCTAATTCCAATTATAACCTTAACACTAAACAGGCTCGGAAGAACATTAATTTCAAGGTATTGGATTTCTTACACCTTGCCATTTTTTATAATGCTCATTTCCATTTTTACAAAATGGAATAATGAAGCGAATGCCACAGGATTTTATGAATTTTTTGATACAAGAATGTTGGTGTTTGTATCGGCTCTTATTCCTCTATTAATTTTTTCACGAAAAAACCCCCTATTTCTTTTGATTGCATTATTACCAAGTGCAACTTTTCTTTTTGGCTATGACCTTATTCATAATTTATTCAATGTTGGATATACTGATCTATTTGAAGACCCTAAAGGAGGGTATTATATAGCAGGGCTAATGTTTGATGCAAGTTATTTGTTTGCCGTAGTAGGCATACTATCGTTGAAAAAATCAAATGAGGAGCTTGTTAATAATAACTCGATTCTAATTAATGATTTGAATAACAAAAATGCCATTCAAGAAAAATTACTTTTGAGGAAACAAGAATTACTGGCTCAAAATAGCAAAGTGCATAACGATTTATTAATAAAACAAGAAGAACTGCTTAAAAGTAAAAATGAATTAGAACGAGCTTCAGAATTGATTAATTATCAAAAAAATGAGCTTCAATTTAAAAACATGGAGCTTACAAATTTAGTTGATGAAAAAACAAGAGAACTAAAGAAGGCCAATAAAGAATTACTGGTTCAAAATAATGGCCTCTTACAGTTTTCTAATACAGTATCTCATAACTTAAGAGCACCTGTAGCAAGTTTGCTTGGGTTGGTTAACTTATTTGCCTTAGAGCCAGATTCAAAAAGGAAGGAGGAGATGATCCCTCATATTAAAAACTCATCGGAAGCACTTGATACTATTATTGGTGATTTAAACAAAGTAGTTGATATACGAAATCAGTTATACTATTTGAAAGAAAATATTAATCTTGGTGAAGAAATAGAAAAAATAAAAAAATTGCTTCAAGTAGGTTATAAAGGAAGCAATGTATTAATTGAGACCGATTTAAAAATTGATAGCATATATTTTATTCGCTCATACATGCACAGCATATTGCTTAATTTAATTAATAATGCAGTTAAGTATAGCAACCTTGAGCAAAAGAGTATAATCCAAATTAAGTCTTGGCAAAAGGAGAATAGCATTTTTATAGAAGTAAAAGACAACGGGCTTGGGATAGATTTGGTTAGGTTTGGAAACAATCTTTTTAAAATGTACAAACGTTTTCATATCCATGTTGGAGGTAAAGGGTTAGGCCTATATTTAGTAAAACAGCAGGTAGAAGCTATGAATGGCAAAATTACGGTTGAAAGTGAACTTGAAAAAGGAACTATTTTTCAAATGAAGTTCCCAATTCCTAAAAAAGTTCATTTTCAGAAATACTTTAATTCCTCTAACGCTACAATTGCTTATGATGCCCGCTTGATGGCTTCTATTCTTATTTGGCATAAGTCCCCTGATTCAAAAGACTACAAGGAGATATTGAGTGCTAACAAAGAAATGTTTGCGAATTATAATGCTGTTAAGTGGGTGGTTGATGTTAGAAACTTGGGGTTAATCTCAAAAGAAGATAGAGAATGGTTTGTATTATCTACCCTTCCTGAAATTGCAAAAAGAGGATGTAAAACAATGATCTTAATTAAAAATTCAAAAGATAGTAAAGACTTTGCTTACTGGCAAAGAATGCTAGATGTAATGGATAATATGGGGGTTGTATTTAAAGTTTTCTACGATTACGACCTAGCTATTGAGTTTTTACAAAACAAACAACACAATTAGTTTAAAAGATGAGGCCATCGTTAATAAATATAGGGATAAGTAAAAGTATGCCTAACCAGTTAATTGCTCAAATACGAATTAGCAATATTCTATTATTCATCCTTATGGGAGCCTCGGGTGTGCTTTTGTTTCCTATTTTGTACGAAGACGGATGGGCTATTGCCGCTTATTTAGATATTTTTTCTTTTTTTCTCTTTTCTTTTTCACTGTTACTAAACTATTTTAATTATAATAAATTATGCAGGCTAATTATAGTTATTTATCCACCAGTAATTATTACCATTGCCAGTATTGTTGTTAAAATTCAAGACCCGGAAGATGTTTTTATTTACGACTATTTTGATGCACGAATTTTAGTTGTGGGCTTTAGTATTCTACCTTTTATACTATTCTCTTTTAACGAAAGAAAATACATGTTTTCGTCCTTTGCTTTTGCTTTTTTATTAGTGGTAACTTTTGATCCTATCCACTCTTTTTGCGGAGTAGGCTACACTGTGTTTTTTGGAGCTATGCCAAAAGCTTACATTGTTACCGGTATATACATTAATGTAGTACTAATTTTTATAGCAGCTTCTATTTTTTATTTTTTGTCTAATATTAAAGGATTGCTTCATAAAAATATCTTATTAGCAGATGACCTTGGAAACAAAAACATGGAATTAAGCGTACTTTTTGAAGAGCTGGAAGACTCAAATACAGGATTAAAAAGAAATTCGTTAGTAATTAAGGAGCAAAAAAATCTCTTAGAAAAAAATAACCTGATATTAGCACAGAAAATAGAAAAGAAAACAGCCGAACTAAGGCAATCTAACAAAGAGCTTATCAGGCATAATAACGAACTCCAGCAGTTTTCTAATACACTTTCTCATAACCTAAGAAGCCCTGTTGCAAACCTAATGGGGTTATCGCAACTTTTTGTAAAAGATACATCCAAAGAGAGCAGGAATGAAATAGCAGGCCATATACTTAAATCTGCAACTACTTTAGATGGAGTAATAAAAGATTTAAACAAAGTGGTTGATGTAAAAAATAATTTGCATCAGGTAAAAGAAAAAATTGATATAAAAAAAGAAATAGAAGGAATATGCTTTGCACTTGACCAAAATATAAAAAAATGTAATGGCAAATTAATTTTGGATATTGATGTACCAATACTATATGGCATTAGATCTTACTTTAATAGCGTACTGTATAATTTAATAAGCAATGCCATAAAATATAGAAACAATAATAGAGATTGCATAGTGCGAATTAGTACTACTAAAAAAAACGATATATGTGTGCTTAAAGTACAGGATAATGGTCTTGGGATTAACCTGAAAAAAGCAGGAGATAAAATTTTTGGAATGTATAAACGTTTTCATAACCATATCGATGGTAAAGGCTTAGGCTTATTTTTAACCAAGCAACAGGTAGAAGCAATGAGCGGAAAAATTTATGTTGAAAGTAAATTAAATATAGGAACATTATTTAGTGTAGAACTACCATCATTCCCATTATCTCAAATTAAAAGCCAGTTATTCTATAGTTCAGAAGTGGCAGATATTTACCTGGATGCTATTAATAATATAACAACACTATTATGGCTAAAAATGCCAAGTCCTGTTGAATTTAAAGATGTTTTCAGAAATAATATAGAAATATTTACTACCTATAAATCAGACTTTTGGATTATTGATTTATCATCAATAATAAAGCTCACTAATGCACAAAAACAATGGATGTTAAATGACGCAATAGGGCAATATGTAAAAGTTGGAATAAAGAAAGTAGCAGTAATTAGAAAAATTCGTAAAGAAACCCAGCCCTTTTGGGAGGAATTTTTTCTCGTATGCAAGAAAAAATCAATAGATATAATTTTTTCGGAAAATACTACTGGTGCAAAAGAAAAACTGCTTAACTGGTAAGTTGCTTTATATCCGTTGTTTACTTTTACAAGATGAACAGAAATGGAGAGGATAGAATTGAGCTAATGGCACCAGCCGGAGGTTTTGATTCTATGCAAGCAGCTTTAGATGCAGGGGCAGATTCAATATATTTTGGGGTGGAGCAACTTAATATGCGAGCTAAATCAAGCATCAATTTTACACTTGATGATTTGGGAGAAATTGCTCAGAGGTGTGGAGAAAAGAATGTTCGAACTTATCTCACACTAAACACCATCATCTACGATCACGATTTAAGTATCATAAAAACATTGCTAAATCGCGCTAAAGAAGCAGGTATTACGGCTGTAATTGCATCCGATCAAGCAGTTATTCATTATGCCAAAACCATTGGAGTAGAAGTGCATATTTCTACCCAACTTAATATTACCAATATAGAAACGGTTAAATTCTACTCTCTGTTTGCTGATACCATGGTGCTTTCACGTGAGCTAAGTTTGGGGCAGGTAAAGAAAATTGCCGAGGCCATTAAAAAAGAACATGTAGTTGGCCCAGCAGGCAAACTAATTGAGCTTGAGATATTTGGACATGGTGCTTTATGTATGGCTGTTTCGGGTAAGTGTTATATGAGTTTGCATACACAAAATTCATCGGCCAACCGAGGGGCTTGTGTTCAAAATTGTAGGCGTAAATACAAAGTTATTGATATTGAAGATGGCCACGAACTGGAAATTGACAATGAGTACATTATGTCTCCCAAAGATTTATGCACCCTTAATTTTTTAGATCAAGTGATTGATACAGGTGTTAAAGTGCTTAAGATTGAAGGTCGTGCTCGTGCCCCAGAATATGTGTCGAGAGTAATAAGTACATACAAAGAGGCCATAGACGCATACTATACAGGAAACTTTAACCATAAAAATGCAAAAATCTGGATGGGACAACTAGAAACCGTATATAACAGAGGATTCTGGAGTGGCTATTATTTGGGGCAAGAAATGGGCGAATGGTCAGATAAGCCAGGCTCGCTAGCCACTCAGAAAAAGATATATTTGGGTAAAGGAGTTCATTATTTTTCCAAGGCTAAAATTGCTCATTTTCGTATGGAGTCTCAATCTGTTAAAGTGGGGGACGAAATATTAATTACAGGCCCAACTACCGGAGTAGTTGAATTTAAATTACCACCATTCAGAATTGATGATAAAAAAGCTGAAAAAGCAGAACGTGGAGATGACATAACTTTTGAGTTGGATCAAGTAATTCGCCCTTCTGATAAACTGTATAAAATGGTTGATGCCTAAATGGTTATAATTACCCAACAAAGAGATAAGTGCATTGGCTGTAATTACTGCGTAGAATTGGCCTACAACCGTTGGCGGATGAGCAAAAAAGACGGCAAGGCTACTTTAATTGGAGGAGTAAACCGAAAAGGTTTCTACACTGTTAAAGTTCGAGAAGATGAGCTGGATGATAATATAAAAGCAGCAGAAGCTTGTCCGGTAAAAATTATCCACGTTAAGCATATCTGATTAGTAATATTAAGATTATTTTAGCTCGTTATTCCTGCAAAGGCCTTGATTCGTTATAGCTTTAGCAATAGTACAGCAAGGATTTGGCAATGTTTTAATTAGAACTCTATGAATAAATTAATTTATATTTTATTTTTTTTGGCTTTATTTTGCTCGGTGGCTAGGGCACAAACTACCTTGCCAAATTTGCCGCCTTCTATAAAATGGCAACAGATAAATACACCTCATTTTAAAATTATTTACCCCCAAGGGTTCGAGACTCAAGGGCAGCGAATGGCCAACACCTTGGAGCATTTATACAAACCAGTGTCAAGTTCATTAAATGCTAACCCACGAAAGGTTCCTGTTATTTTACAAAATCAACATGCTGTGTCAAACGGTTTTGTAACGCTAGGGCCACGAAGATCAGAGTTTTACTCTATGGCTCCTCAGAACTATAATTTTGCTGGTACCAACGACTGGCTTGATATGCTTGCTGTACATGAATTTCGACACGTTGTGCAATACGATAAAAGCAGGACAGGCTTTACCAAGTTTGTAGGTTATTTATTGGGAGAGTACTCAAGGAATGCAACAGCCAGTGGCTCAGTGCCTTCTTGGTTTTGGGAAGGCGATGCCGTAGGAACAGAAACAGCTCTAACACATAGTGGCCGAGGGCGTTTTCCCGATTTTTCCAAAGAATTTAGAGCTAATTTATTAGAAAAAGGAAGTTTTAATTATAGCAAGCAGTACTTAAGATCATATAAAGACTTTATTCCCAATCATTATGTGCTTGGCTATCATTTTTCTACTTATATAAAAAATAATTATGGCTCAAAGGCCATGGAAGATATTGTTGAAAAAACATGGAATATGCCTTTTATCCCGTTTAAGTATTCATTTGCTATGGAAAAAGCAACAGGTAAAAAGATGCCTCAGCTTTATAACCAAATGATGGGTGAGTTAAAAGGTAAATGGCAATCTCAAATTGAAGCAGAATCACTAACCAATTATCAGACACTAACTACCCGTAAAACCCCTCGATTTACAAATTACTCCTACCCTCAACCAATAGATGGCGGAGGCATATTGGCATTAAAATCAGGCTTAGATGACATTCCTCAATTTGTAAGTGTAAACCCTAATACCAAAGAAGAAAAAAAGGAATTTGTGTTAGGGCCAATGAATAACCCTGGGTTTGTTTCAGTATCTGGAAATACAGTAGTGTGGACTGAATATCGATATGATCCTCGTTGGTTAACACGCTCTTATTCAGTGGTTAACTCTTATAATTTAGCCACAAAATTGTTTCAGCAACTTACTTCTAAATCTAGGTACTCTGCTGCTGCTTTGTCGCCTGACAGAACCAAAATTGTGGTGGTAGAAACCACCGAAGACTATGCCAATAGGTTGGTGATATTAAATGCCAACTCGGGAGAAATACTAAAGAAAATTGAAAATGAAGACGATGGGTTTTACTCGATGCCTCGTTGGGATGACACAGGAAATTCTATTGTAGTGCTAAATCAATTTAATCAGAAAAAAGGAGTACTACTCATAGAATATAACACAGGAAGCAAACAACTCCTCCTAGACTATGCTTACGAGCATATCGGATTTCCAATTATGTATAAAAACTACCTGATCTATAATTCGGGTTATAGTGGAATCGACAATATTTATGCACTCAATATTTCAACTTCTAAAAAATATAGAATTACATCTGCTAAATATGGGGCTTCAAATCCTGCAATTAGTTTAGATGGCAAGTCAATCCTCTATAATAATTATGTGGTAGAAGGTAATGATATTGCAAGTATTCCATTTAATCCAAACAATTGGACACCCATAGAACAGGTTAAAAATGGCGACATAAAATTATATGAACCATTGGTTGAAATGGAAAACAATGGCAATGTACTATTTAATGTGCCTGACTCAATGTATCAAACCAAAAGGTACCGTAAAAAAGCTTTTAATGTGCATAGTTGGGGCCCGCTTTTTACAGGCAGTTTAACCGAAATTGAACTTGGTATTTATTCTAAAAATGCATTAAGTACTACTGATATATTTTTAGGTGCTGATTTTGATAATATAGGCAATATTAAAGGGATAACAAAGGTGAGTTACCAAGGACTTTATTCCATTATAGATGTAACTGCATCTTATGGAAAAAGGGTTTCAGATAGAGTATCTTCATTTATTCAAAATGATACAACCATAGTTACGATTAAGGAAGAAAACTTAACCTGGAATGAGTCCACAGTAAAAGCGGGGTTGAGGTTTCCCTGGTTATTAACGCGATCTAAATATAATACTAAAATTGAGGCCTATAATTATGTAGGAGTAACCGGAATAACAAATTTTACAAGCGTGATTCAAAATGAAGACATTATTTTTACTAACCTCCTTAATGATGGTATGCTCGTTCAAAATCAATTTGTGGTTACGTGGTATAATTTGCTAAATAGAAATAAAAGAGATATTAATAGCAAATGGGGGCAAACTTTTGCTTTTGAGAATTATTCTACTCCTTTTGGAGGAGATTTTTCAGGTGGGCTAACCGCTATAAAAGCCCAACTTTATTTTCCCGGGTTAGCAAAACATCACTCAATTAACTTTTTTGCCGGGTATCAACATCAAAAGTTTACACTCAGCAATAACGAGTATTTCTTTAATAACAGAATGCCATTTCCCAGAGGGCATGATGCTTTGAGCTATGAAAATTTCTATACCCTTCGTTCAAATTACGACTTGCCACTTATTCACCCGGATTTGAGAATTGGGTCATTGGTTTATATACAAAGAATTAAAGCTAAAATTTTCTATGATTATGGATTTGGCTCAACCGATGTAGAAAACACCAACAATGGTGTTTCATTTACAACTTCTGCTTCTTTTCAATCAACAGGCATTGATTTAACCTTTGATTTTAATGTAATGCGTGCATTGCCTATCCTAGAGCTTGGTGTGAGAGCTGTTTATTTACCCGACACTCAGGAGGCTAAATTTGAATTTTTAATAGGTAGCATCGGTTTTTAGAGAAAAAAAATACCTGTAATATTTTATTTAAATTTTTCTGCGGTCATCTGCGAAACCTGCGGGAGCAAATAAACTAAATTATTCCACATTGTTTGTTACTAATTTTCATCCTGCTAATTTTGCACTCTAACAATCGAATTATGGCAGAAGTAATAAGAATGCCCAAAATGAGCGATACCATGGAAGAAGGTGTAATTGCCTCGTGGTTGAAAAAAGTGGGTGATCAAGTGACGTCAGGAGATATTTTAGCAGAAGTAGAAACGGATAAAGCAACTATGGAGCTGGAATCGTACGAAGATGGTACACTTTTATATATAGGTATTAAAGAAAAAGAAGCTGCTCCAGTAGATGGTATCATTGCCATTATTGGAGAAAAAGGAGAGGACTTTAGCAATTTGCTTATAGAAACTCCTGAAGCTGTTACAAAGGAAGAATCTAAAGATGAGACAACTTCTGCTGAAGCTATTGATATATCTTCAATAAATGCCACAGTTATTCGTATGCCTAAAATGAGCGATACGATGGAAGAAGGTGTTATTGCTTCGTGGCTTAAAAAGGTAGGAGACCAAATTGCCTCGGGAGATATTTTGGCTGAAGTGGAAACCGATAAGGCTACCATGGAACTTGAGTCGTATGATGACGGTGAATTACTATACATCGGTCATAAAGTTGGAGAGTCTGTACCTGTAGATGGTGTACTTGCTATTATTGGAGAAAAAGGGGCTGACTATGAAACTTTATTAAAAGCTGAATCTTCTGTGCCTCCAACTGCCAAGGCTGAGCCTGTGGTAAAGGCAGCAAAAGAACGAGAACCGGCTTCTGTTGTACAATCGGCTGTATCTCCAACACAAACCATTGCCACAGCATCCAATGGTAGAGTTAAAGCATCACCTTTAGCCAAAAAATTAGCCAAAGATTTGGGCTATGACCTAGCTCAAATTCCAGGTTCTGGCGATCAAGGGCGTATCATAAAGAAGGATGTTGAATCTTTTACCCCATCTCAAGTTGTGACCACTGGTAGTTCTCAACCTACTGTAAAAGAATCGAGTACACCAGCAGCATTGCCACAAGTGGTAGGCGAAGAGAGCTATGAAGAAATACCTGTTTCGCAGATGCGTAAAACCATAGGTAAGCGACTGGCCGAAAGTAAATTTAATGCACCTCATTTCTATGTAACCATGGAAATTAATATGGATAAAGCCATTGAAGCCCGAAAAAGCCTCAATGAAATTTCTCCTGTTAAAATATCTTTTAATGATTTAGTGGTAAAAGCTACGGCAGCAGCTTTGCGCCAGCACCCTAAGGTAAATGTATCTTGGTTAGGCGATAGAATTAGAATGAACCACCATATTCATATTGGCATTGCAGTGGCAGTTGAGGAAGGGTTATTAGTGCCAGTTATTCGTTTTGCAGACAATAAGTCATTATCGCATATTTCTGCCGAAGTAAAAGATTTAGCAAAAAAAGCAGTTAATAAGCAATTACAACCACAAGATTGGGAAGGCAATACGTTTACCATTTCTAATCTAGGCATGTTTGGGGTAGAAGAGTTTACCGCCATTATTAATCCACCAGATGCTTGTATTTTGGCAGTAGGAGGGATAAAGCAAACGGCCATTGTAAAAGATGGACAACTTGTGCCAGGTAATGTTATGAAAGTAACGCTTAGCTCAGACCATAGAGTAGTTGATGGGGCTTTAGGAGCTGCCTTCTTACAAACATTAAAAGGCTTATTAGAAGATCCGGTTAGGATTTTAATTTAAAGAACAATTATCAATGTTCAATTATCAATGTTCAATTATCAATTACTAACTAAACATTGACCATCGAAAGTTATACATTGATAATTGTGGCTAAGTTCTAATTAATACAGCTAAAATGCTTATATATTCCACTAAAACCGCTCCTGCAAGTCATTCCGCAGGAATCTTGACCATGTAGCCTGTTACTATAAGCGGC
>CAZZML010000027.1:0-15603 GCA_964654735.1 uncultured Roseivirgaceae bacterium
AAATCAGTTGCTTTGCTTCGTTTGTCGTAACTTCTCAATAGTTGCAGGTAAACTTTAAACTTAAAAAGAGAAAAGTCCCTTTCTGGCTTTTAAAAGTGCATTCTAAAAGTAAAATCCAAAAACTACCTGCGGATATTGAGAAGTTACCGTTTGTCTTTTAACCATAGCGACCCCGTATAGCTATCGGGGTGCTTTGCAAATCCAAACTTCCTGATTTGTTGCGCTTTAAACCCTCATAACGAATCCTATTGCATAATCCGGGTTAAACTTCTATTCTTTCTTCAACTCCTCCTTAACCCTCTTCTCTTCGTCTGTTTCAGGCGGTACATTATAGTTTTGCCAAAAATCAGGATTATAAGGGATTGGGTAAGTGTAAAGGTCAGTTTCTCTTGTTATTCTGTTTTTTTCTTTAAACTCTTGTTCATTATTTATTTTGGTTAGTCTAATCAACCTTTTTATCTCTGTAATATCACCTTCAATATTAATCGATTCCCTAAAATCGTTGATTGAATTTATATACCACAAACCATCTTCAAGTTGTATGAAATCTACATATTCGTGCAATTTTAAAAAGCGAAACAGGTGCTTTGGAATAGAAGATTTATCGTCACTCTCGTACCATTGATCTATCGCTATTAAAGCAAATGTTTCGGTTGTTATGTACATAGATGTAACCGTGCTTTTATTTTCTTTTGATTTGACTAAAAGTTTAAATACTTCGTTATTACGATACAAAGAGTAACCAACCAACTCAATATCGTAATTTTTAAAATTACTCTTTTTTAAATACCTTTTAGGGCCATTTAAAAAATGAAGCACCCCAATACCGTTGCTTCCTTCAAATGTAGTGTCATTATTAAACCCAGGTCGTTTTTCTTTGATAAACAAATCATATTTATAAGGAGCTTGCTTTTTAATACGAAACCCTTCGCCCACTAAATCTGCTACAATCTCAAGGTATCGTATGGGTTTTCCATTTACAGCAAAAGCTTCTTTATAATAAATCTCTTTATACACTTTACCCTGTGGGTAATTGGTTTTTAAATTAGCAATGGTATTCTTTAAAATTTGGATAGGTTCTATTGGCGTTATGGTTACCCCTTTCAGCAAATACTCGTCTTCTTCAAGGTAAATTACCAAAGGCTTATTGTTTACACCAGTAAAAGATATTTGCTTAGATACAAAACCAATGGAAGAAATGGTAATGTTGTTTTCTTTCTCCTTTTCGGTAAAGCGAAATACAAATTCACCATTTTTATTACTGGTAGTGCCAATAATATCTTTGCCCACAGTGTAAATATGTGCATTAAACACTGGTACAGAATCCGATTTTTGCAAAACTCGCCCTTTTATTATAAGTAGGTTTTGAGCATTTGATGAGAAATAAATTGATAAAACTAATAGAATTGAGATGAGTTGTTTCACTAATTTATTAATGGGTAAATTATAAATATAAAAAAGATGTTTTTTTCAATAGTTTCAAAGTGAATTAGGTAAATTTATCCTTCAAATATATGAAAGAGATTTCGTTTTCCTACCCTAAGAATTACATATACAAATTAAATTATAAGTACAATATATAAGATGGCAGCTAAGAAAAAAGAGAAGAAAATATTTGTGCTTGACACAAGTGTAATTTTATACGAACACAACTCCATTTTAAATTTTGATGAACATGATGTTGGCATCCCCATAACCGTTTTGGAGGAACTCGATACCTTTAAAAAAGGGAATGATACCCGAAATTATGAAGCCAGAGAGTTTACAAGATTGTTAGATAAACTCTCGAAAGAATACAGCTTACAAGATTGGATTCCTTTAAATGGATCGGCTAAAAAAGGAGTGTTTAAAGTACTAATGTCTTCGGAAAGTAAAGTGAATGCTTCCGAAGTTTTTGGTGAAGATAAACCCGACCACCGCATACTAAATGCTGCCTTACAATTGCAAGAACAAGAGCTAGGTAAAAATGTGATTTTGGTTACTAAGGATATTAATTTGAGGTTGAAAGCCAAATCTTTAAATCTGACAGCAGAAGATTATACTACTGGAAAAATACAGAATGTAAGCTCTCTTTACACGGGCAAAAGCACCCATCAAAAAGTAAATAGTGATCTTATCAATCAAATTTATGAAACCAAAGGGGTAGAACAAGAGATAGTATTACCTAAGTATAAGCTTAAAGACAATGAATTTCTCATCCTTAAAAACGGGAAAAAATCGGTGCTGGCGTATAAAAACCCGATTGATAATTTAATTGAACGGGTGGATAAGCGAACGGTGTATGGTATAAAACCAAGAAATGCAGAACAGGCATTTGCGATTAATGCCATTTTAAACCCAGACATTAAATTAGTTACAATTAGTGGTGTAGCAGGCACTGGAAAAACCCTTATTGCACTGGCAGCGGCCATGGAGCAGAAAAAGGAGTACAAGCAAATTTATTTGGCTCGCCCCATTGTACCACTCAGTAATAAAGACATTGGTTATTTGCCAGGCGATTTTAAATCGAAGGTAAACCCCTATATGGAACCTCTTTGGGACAATCTCAAATTTATCCAAAACCAATGGAATGAAACCGACAAGGAGTACTCTAAAATTACCGATATGGTAAACCAAGAAAAACTTGTGATTACACCTTTGGCTTTTATTAGAGGCAGAAGCTTTTCAAATATTATTTTTATTGTAGATGAAGCTCAAAACCTTACACCTCATGAAGTAAAAACAATCATTACAAGGGCTGGGGAAAATTGTAAAATTATACTAACAGGCGATGTAAATCAAATTGACACCCCTTATTTAGACTCGCAAAGCAATGGTCTTTCTTATTTGATAGATAGGGTTGATAGCCACCCATTGTATGCACATATTACCTTAGAAAAAGGAGAAAGATCAGAGCTGGCAAATTTGGCCAATGAACTTTTATAATTTGTTCATTACATCATCCATAACTTTGGGTGCTTTAATACGATAACCCACAAAAACTCTAAATTCTCCTATGGTATTACTTAAAGCTAAGTCGTTTGGCAATGTAATTTGATTATTGTCGGCAATTAAATAAACTCCAGTGTACCATCGTTCGGAGTTATAACCAATACCAGCGCGTACCATTATTTTAAAATTAGCTGTGAATCGAGGATTATAAGAACCTGCTTCACTATAAATGGTTCCTATGGCATAGGTAATGCCTGGTAAAATGGAGGCAGAAGCATAAAAATTTTTATAAACGAATGTGTAAGAGTAACCGAATAGTTGCCCAAGCATTAACACGTTGAAACTGTTAATTTGTGCTTCGGGGCTAAAGCTATTATCCACTATACTAGAATCTGCCCGACTATGATAAAAATAGAGCGAAGACACGGCCATAAAAGACCCGGAACTTTTTTTCAACTCCCCGTCAAGCACAAAAATTACTCTAGGCGAGTATTTTTTCCAGTTAAATGGAATGGTATAATTAAACCCCCAACTAAGGGTTGATAGATCAGGGCGTAATGGATATGGAGTGCCTGGCTCCCAACCTGGAATAACATCTTCTGCATTTGACATATAATACCCTTTATACCATCGCAGATAACCATCGATTACATGTCGTTTTAAATAAACACTTCCTTTTAAATTAAACTCTTTGGTTTCACCAAAAAAATCAGTATCACGCTGTGTAAAACCGGGGTTGAGCGTAAGGTCAACTGCTAGCCATTTATAGGTTATCCCTATACCAATGCCATAGTGTTCATTGGCTTTATATACATATTTTTGGTTGGTGAGGGTGTTTTTAAGAGTAAACTGATCGAATCTTTTAGGCAATACAAACCTAAGTGCCAATTTAGAATTATAGTTTTCTATATAATTAGTATCGTAATGGTAGGACTCAATTTTAGGAACAGAGAATCCCTTGCTTTGCCCACTTGTAAAAAAAGGAGTGGTCACCAAACAAATTAAAAGCAGTACTCTCATAACTCACAAAAATAGGCAGACCAATCACTAAACGGTATCATATCCTAAAAAAGTAAAAAAGGGTGTTTTTAAATTACTATCATCCGAGTAATTAAAATTTGACCTAAAAAAGGTAGTTTATGATGAATTTAAAACGATTTTTGTCATTTTCTAAAAACACCCCTCTTTTTCTCCCCTCAAGGGGAGATTCGATCAGATGTCCCCTTGAGGGGACTATAGGGGGTGTCTTTCTAAGATATTCTTAATGTTAGATTTTTACTCGGATGACAATATTTTTAAATAATGGTTTGCAGGAGAATGGGAAAGAGAAATCTAAAAAGTAGCCTCA
The DNA here is from genome assembly GCA_964654735.1 of uncultured Roseivirgaceae bacterium. Classification (GTDB taxonomy): domain Bacteria; phylum Bacteroidota; class Bacteroidia; order Cytophagales; family Cyclobacteriaceae; genus JAKISE01. Next base: position 4,280 of record CAZZML010000027.1, read on the forward strand.
CCAGGGATCGAACCTGGATCTAAAGTTTAGGAAACTTCTATTCTATCCATTGAACTATGAGGCTAATTATTTAGCTTAAAACAAATCAGTTTACAAAACTATCTTAATATGGGTCTTTTTTCAAGTAGTTAGGAAAAATTGTGTAAAATCGCTCCTCTGCAAATTCATAGAGCATCTGCCTAAACTCCTTAATATTTAACTTATCGGTGGCTGAAATAAATACAACTTGTTCATTTTCTTTACCCAAATGCATTTCTTTAAAATGTAATTCTGCTTCTTCGGTTTTTAATTTATGCGTTTTTGCATATTTATCAATTTTATTAAACACAACTAAAGTTGGTTTTTCAGATGAATCAATTTCCGAAAGTGTTGTATTTACAATATCATATTGATCTTCAAAAAATGGGTGTGAAACATCTACAACATGCAATAAAATATCTGCTTCCCGAATTTCGTCTAAGGTGCTTTTAAAAGACTCAATTAATCCGTGAGGCAGCTTGCGAATAAAGCCAACTGTATCTGTTAATAAAAACGGAATATGCTGAATTACCACTTTACGAACCGTTGAATCAACTGTAGCAAACAGCTTATTTTCTGCAAACACATCAGATTTTGAAAGTAGCCTCATAATGGTTGACTTACCCACATTGGTATAGCCAACTAGCGCCACTCTCACCATTCGTTGCCTATTTTTCCGTTGTATAAACGATTGCTTATCAATCTTTACAAGTTTCTTTTTGAGCAGAGAAATTTTATCTCTCACAATACGCCTATCTGTCTCAAGCTCTGTTTCTCCAGGTCCTTTCATGCCAATGCCACCCTTTTGCTTGCTCAAGTGGGTCCACATCCTTGTTAACCGAGGTAATAAATATTCATATTGTGCCAACTCAACTTGAGTACGAGACTGAGATGTCTTTGCCCGGATAGAGAAAATATTGAGAATTAATAAACTTCTATCTAAAATCTTACACTCTAAAGTTGCTTCTAAGTTTCGAACTTGCGAAGGAGAAAGGTCGTCATCAAATACCACCATATCCACATCTTTTGACTTAATGTATGCGTGAATATCCTCCAATTTTCCTTTGCCTACATAGGTTCTAATATCAGGTTTCGGCAAGTTTTGAGTAAAAGTAGAAACGGTATCAGCCCCAGAAGTACTCACCAAAAAAGCTAATTCTTCAAGGTGTTCCTCTAACTGAGCAGGCGAAGTATGTTGATCTGCAACAGCAACCAACACGGCAGTTTCTTTTTCTAAAGCTGTAGAATATGTTTTCGACATAGTGGCAAAATTAGGGGTAAAATCGTCAATAAGTGCTATAAAACGTAGTTCTGGTTACTATTGGATTTAATAGGTGTATATAAACATAATTATTTCTACTTTTGTAGCTACCGAATAGTTGGCCATCTTATGAAAATTGCAATCGTCTTAAATACATCTTGGAATATCTATAACTTCAGAATGGGGTTAGTAAAGGCTTTGATTGATGAAGGTCATGAAGTAATAGCCATTGCCCCTAAAGATGAATACACTCATTTTTTAATGGAAGCTGGCTGTGAATACCATGAGATAACAATGGATAGTCGAGGGGCAAATGCTATCAAGGATTTAGGTTTGATTTTTGAATTATTTGGAATTTACCGAAAAGTAAAACCAGATGTAATACTGCAATACACCATTAAGCCAAATATCTACGGCACTTTGGCAGCAAGCATATTAAGAATACCAACAGTTAATAATGTGTGTGGCTTAGGAACCGCCTTTCTAAACAAAGGGCTTGTTTCCAAAATTGCGATAGGTATGTATAAGTTGGCTTTTAAATTTCCGAAGCTTATATATTTTCAAAACGATGATGACAAAACTTTCTTCGAAGAAAATAACATCATTAAGAATAACGCAACACAAGTACTGCCTGGATCTGGCATTAACCTGAATCATTTTAAACCGGAAGTAAAGCCTCGTAACTCAAAATTTACATTCCTTTTAATAAGCAGGCTAATACACGATAAAGGTATTATTGAGTATATAGACGCAGTTAAATATTTAAAAGAAAAAGGGATTGATGCCAATTTTCAACTATTAGGAAACAAAGATGTTGAGCATAGGAGAGGGATTTCTGAAGACATTATAGAGAGTTGGATTGAGTCAAATGTAGTTGAATATTTGGGAAGTACAGATGATGTGCGACCTTTTATATATAATGCCGATTGTGTGGTTCTTCCTTCTTACCGTGAAGGCACACCAAAATCATTATTAGAAGCAGCTAGTTCGGCAAAACCCATTGTGGCTACTAATGTTGCAGGATGCACCAATATTGTAGAAGATAATGTAAACGGAATGCTCTGCAATGTAAAGGATGTGAAAGACTTAGCTGACAAGTTAGAAGCAATGACAAAACTTCCTCAATCAAGGCTTTCAGAAATGGGAAAAGAGGGTAGAAAAATTGTAGAAAACAAGTTTGATGAAAAAATAGTAATAGATAGTTACCTAAATACCATTTCTTCTTTCCAAAATAGTTGATGCAATAGACGTATTTAACTATCTTAGCCGATCAATACTAAGACTATTTTGACAAAAAAATCATTTTTGCTAATTTTTATCGCTCTATGGCTAGCAAGTTGTACAGCCTATAAGCAAAACATCATGTTCAGTCATGAAGAGGATTTTACAGCTGCTAAGTTGTCTGCAGAAGCCAGAGCACTTGAACGAGATTATAGCATTCGACCGAATGATTTAATAAAAGTAAAAGTTTATACTAAAAATGGGGAAATGATTATTGATCCTGAGTATGAGCTTTCGAAAGACTTTAATAACACCAAACAAAATAGACCTGATCCAGAGTATTTGGTACGGTTAGATGGTCTTGTTTTATTGCCCATGGTTGGAGATGTTAAAGTAGATGGACTCACATTGTACGAAGCAAACCTAAAGTTAAAATCCCTATACAATGAGTACTTCATTGACCCATACGTTATTACCTCCTATACTAACAAAAGAGTAACTGTGTTAGGTGCCACTGGCGGACAAATATTGCCACTAACCAATAATAATATAACCATAGCCGAAGTAATTGCCATGGCTGGAGGCATGCAAGATATGGGCAATGCATCAAGTATAAAACTTATCCGGGGAGACGAAACATTTCTTATCGACTTTTCAACCATTGAAGGCTATTATGCTTCGAACCAAATAGTTCAGCCAGGCGATATTGTTTATATAGAACCAATTAAAAGATTTTTTAGAGGGAATGCTGTTGAAATTTCAGTGTTCTTAAGTTTAGTTACTTCCATGACTACCCTTTTAATTTTGGTGTTAAGGTAATGGTGCAATTCAATCAAAATATTGGCAACAATTCTTCTGTTTCAGAAGAAGAAAACCATGATATTGACTGGATAAAGCTAAGACTGATTCTTAGAAAGAGCATACCTTGGTTTATAACCATTTTTGCAGTGTTGATTTTAACGGCTATACTTTATTTAAGGTACACCAAGCCTATGTACCAATCTAATTCTGAAATTAAGCTTGACCAAGAAGACCAATCAAATGTGTTGGGGTTGCCTCAATATGAACAATCTTCGAACATGGGTTTGCTTTCGAGCGAGATGGAGATTATTCAATCAAGGTTGTTTTTTAGTAAAGTTGTTGAAACGGTTAATTTAAATCCTCAATATTTTACTTATGGAAATATTTTAGATGATGAGAAATACTTAAACCCTCCCTTTAAAGTAAGCTATAAAATTCTTAACGCTAGCATTTATAATGTTCCTATAGATGTAGTAGTAGTTGACCAGCAATCATTTCAATTAAATTATACTGTTAGAGAAAAAGAGTATAGTATAAATGGCCAATTTGAAGACTCTATCAAAACCGAGTTAATAAATTTAAAAATTGAATTAAGTAAAAATTGGGCTATTGAAGATGGTGCAAAGTTCTATTTTAGAATAAATAGCCGCGAAGTTTTGATAAACTATATTGAAAATAACTTGATGGTTGAACCACTTAACCTGCAAGCCAATACTTTCAAAATATCATTTACAGATCACAACCTGAACAAAGCTCACGCTCTTGTTAGTGCAATAGACACTCTCTACTATAATTATTCTTTACAAGAAAAAACAAAGGCTAATAGAAACAAAATAGAGTACCTCAACCAGCAATTAGCAGAAACTGAAAAGAAACTGGACAATTTTGAAACCTATTTTGAAGACTTTACTATAGATAATAAAACCGTAGATTTAAATGAAGACGTAAGAAGAACTGTTGATGCTATCAATGGACTAGACTCTCAGAGAATAAAAATTGACAATAAACTTACAGAATTAGAGTTGCTTCAAGCAAAATTATTAAAAACCCCTTACGAAAACCTAACGCCAAAAATAAATGTTTATCCTGCCTATTTAAATAGAGCGTTTGATGAATTTAATTTGCTCAATAACGACCTTCAAAAATTAGGTCTAAGTTATAAAGAAAATACATACACTTTTAAGTCTCGGCAAAAAGAAGTAGAGTTGATGCGTTCTGATATTTTAGCAGGAGTAAACGATTTCAAAGAGGATTTGCAAAAACAAAAAAGCAACCTAGCAACAACTAAACAACAATTAAGAAGGCAATTAATAAGCTTGCCTTCAAAAAACACGGAATACAATAAATCAAAAAGATTTCACTCAGTTTACGAAGAGATGTACCTCTCTTTAATGCAGAGTAAAAACGAATTTGAAATTGCCATTGCAGGATCCATCACAAAAATAAAAATATTATCTCCTGCGAGCCTTTCAAATATGCCCATTTATCCTGTGCCTTTGTTTGCCTATGCTACTGCTGTAATACTATCCATTGTTTTGTCATTTTTATTTGCAGGTGTAACTTATCTTGCCCATAATAAAATTCAGAGCTTGCATGAGATAGAATTCCTTACAACTGCCACTACACTTGGAGCAGTTCCAAAACACAATTTAAATGGGAAGGTTGCAAAAATAATGGTTGATAAACACCCTAAATCAGCGGTTAGCGAAGCGTTAAGGGCAATACGAACAAATATTGAGTTTATGATACCCGATAAAGATTCCAAGGTGTTATCGGTTACTTCAACAATAGGTTCCGAAGGGAAAACATTTATTTCGACCAACTTAGGAGCCCTTCTTGCGATGGCAGGAAAAAAAACAATCATTATAGATCTTGATTTAAGAAAACCTAAAATCCACCTTGCCTTTGAAAAAAGCGAAAACGCTAATGGAGTAAGCTCAATTTTAATAGGTAAAGGAAAAATTGAAGAGTATATTCAAAAATCTTCCATACAAAATTTAGACTTTATTACTGCAGGTGCTATACCTCCTAACCCATCTGAGTTAATTTTGAGAAAAGAGTTTGGAGATATGATTGAAAATCTTAAGTCGAAATACGAAGTGGTTATTTTAGATACCCCTCCGGTAGGACTTGTAACAGATGGGCTTTTGGCAATGCAAAAAGCAGATCTTCCTTTATATGTTATAAAAGCAGATTTCTCAAAACGTTCATTCGTTCAAAATGTGAATCGAGTGATGGCTACTGGACAGTTTAATAATCTCTCGATTATTTTAAATGCTACAACTACAAGTGCTTCAGGCTACGGGTATGGCTACGGCAAAAAGAGTGCCTATTACGAATCTTAAATTTTATGTTTACTAATTGGTTTAAGAGTAAGCAAAGAGCAACAATATCTATAACCACAGATATTCACTCACACCTATTACCAGGCATAGATGATGGTGTAAAAACAATAGAAGAATCTATTGAAGTAATTGAGCATCTATCTAGTCTTGGTTTTAAAAAGTTAATAACCACTCCTCATATTATGAGTGATTATTATAAAAACACCCCGGAAATAATTAGAGCTAAACTAATAGAGGTAAAGCAAGCTGTTTTAAATGCTAATATTCCTATTGAAATTGAAGCTGCTGCCGAATACTACCTCGATGAATACTTTTACAACTTAATAATAGAAGAAAAAGAAATTCTAACTTTTGGGGACAATTATGTATTATTCGAAACTTCTTTTGCAGTGGAACCCCTCATTTTAAAAGAAGTTATATTCAAACTAAATTCAGCTGGTTATAAACCTGTTTACGCTCACCCCGAAAGGTATTTTTACCTCCAAGAAAAAAAAGAATTGCTTAATGACCTTATTGATCAGGGTTTATTATTTCAGTTAAATGCACTTTCTTTAGCGGGCTACTACTCCAAGCAAGTACAAAAAATGGCAGAGGAACTAATAAGACGTAATGCCATTGCTTTCATTGGCTCGGATACGCACAACATGTTGCAAGCCAATTTCTTGCAAGAGGCATACTCAAGCAAATCTGCTCATAAGCTTAATATTTCGACACTCTTAAATCATAGTGTATGATTCTTGTAACAGGCGCAACAGGCATTGTTGGAGCACAATTGATTAGAACATTGGTTGATGACCTACAAGAGGTAAGAGCTGCAAAAAGAAGTAATAGCAATACCTCTTGGACAGACGATATCAACAACAAAGTGGAATGGGTAGAAGCTGATTTGCTAGATTTATATGCTCTTGAAAAAGCCTTTGAGGGCATAACACATGTAGTGCATTGTGCAGCAATAGTGTCTTTTGATAATAGCAACGACCCCTATATGTATAATGTTAATATTGAGGGCACAAAAAACATATTGGCATTATGCCAAGAATTCGATATTCAAAAACTAGTATATATTAGTTCGGTGGCTGCTTTAGGGAGGTCTTTAAAAGCCAAAACCATTTCTGAGGAGACAAAATGGGAGCTTTCTAGTTTGAATACAGCCTATGCAAACTCTAAATATTTGGCAGAACTTGAAGTGTGGAGAGCTCAAGAAGAAGGGTTACCTGCCGTTATTCTTAACCCATCAGTAATTATTGGCCCGGGTAATTGGAATAGTTCCAGCTTAAATTTATTTAAACATGTTAAAAAAGGCAACCCTTTATATCCTGTTGGGAGTATTAATTATGTGGATGTAAGAGATGTTGCACAAATAGCGAAAGAGTTTCTTTTCCTTCCAATCCAAGGAGAACGCTATATTTTAAGTGCAGGGTTAATCTCCTATAAACTTTTTTTTGAACTCATTGCAAAAGGGTTGAATAAAAAAGCTCCATATTTAAAAATAAACCCGGCACTCGCTACTTTTGCCGCTTATATTTTAAGAATTGTTCGTTTTTTAACCGGTAGTAAAACTAGCATCACAAAAGAAGCAGTAAAACTAAGTCAGTTAAGTGTTTTGTTTTCTGCCAAAAAGATTGAAGCAGAACTAAATTATAAATTTAAACCAATTGAAGACTCCATAAGTTGGACTTGTAAACAATTAGAAAACAAACGACTCGATCCTTAATAATATTTGTATATTTAGTTGTTTGAAACGCATTGCCAATGGCAAAGAATTATAAAAAAAAAACAGAGAATAAGATTGTAAAATTGTTCGAAGAACACGTACGAAACAAGACAAACTTCTTGTTTGAAATCGAACAATTTGAAGAAATTATCAACTATTACTCTGTTCATAATGAGCTAAAAAAAGCTTTATCTGCCTGCCAGTCAGCTGAATACCAATTTCCTTATTCTATTGACATTTTAATATTAAAGGCACAAACACTTTCTGGTCTTGATCAAGATGAAGAAGCACTTACTACCCTTGAATTTGCCGAAAATCTACAACCTAATGAGTTCGAAATATTTATGTTACGAGGCTCCATTTATTCTATGATGGGTGAATTTAAACAAGCCATTATGGAGTATGAAAAGGCCATTGATTGTAGCGAGCATAAAGATGAAGTCTATCACCATCTTGGGTTGGTTTACCAAGATATGGAAGACTACGAGAAGGCCATTGATTACCTAAAAAAATCAATATCAATAAATATTAAAAACGAAAATGCTCTTTACGATTTAGCCTATTGCTTGGATATTACAGATAGAAAAGAAGAGAGTATAACTTTCTACAAAAAATTTATTGACGAAGATCCATACTCTTCATTAGCTTGGTACAACCTTGGCATTCTTTATGTAAAACTGGATCAATTAAACGATGCAATTAAAGCCTTTGACTATGCTGTAGTAATTGAAGATGATTTTGCTTCGGCTCATTTTAATTTAGGAAATGCCTACCTGCAAAACGAGCAATATCAAGAAGCACTAAACTCGTTTGTTCGAACTATGGATATCGAAGGCCCTGGGGCTGAACTATATTACTTAATTGCAACGGCTTACCAACATATTGAGGAGTTTGAACTAGGTCTTAAATATCATCAAAAAGCAAGTAAACTAGACTCACTTTACCACGAGCCAATTTTTGGAGCTGGTATTTGCCTTGGCAAACTTGAACGTTGGTACGAAGCCGTACACTTTTTTAATAAAGCACTAAAAATAAATACTGAGAACGCCCTCTACTGGAGATTTATGGCTGAAGCTGATTATAAGGTAGGCAACCTGGTTTCTAGCTTAGATGCCTATGAAGAGTCTGCCATGCTCAACCCAATGGATCATCAAACTTGGATTGATTGGTCTTTTTTAGTGTATGAGCAAGGAGATATTTCTAAAGCTATACGATTAATAGAAAGAGGGTTAGAAGAGTTACCAGAAACAGCAGAATTACATTACCGACTTACCGCTTATTTTTTGGCAAATGGAATGCATAAAGATGGGCTGAAATCTCTTGAAAATGCATTAGTTTTGAACTTTGAAAGGCATACAGAATTGCTTGAATTTTTTAGTGAACTGAAAATGCAAAAAGCATTGTTCAAAATAATTGATAAACATAGAAAAGAGAATCTATAATGAATTACATATTACAGGATATTCCTGAACGTACGCAAAAACCTCGTCAATCAGGATTTACAATGGTAATGGACAAAGGGCTTAGCTGCCGAGAGGTAGAAGATTTTTTAAGCACTTCAATAGAACACACCGATATTGTTAAACTTGGTTGGGGAACTTCTTTTGTTACTCCAAAGCTTAAAGAGAAATTAAAAATTTACAAAGACGCTGGAATGCCTACCTACTTTGGAGGCACCTTATTTGAAGCATTCGTAATAAGAAATCAATTTGACGACTATAGAAAAATACTTGACAAATATGATATGCCATTTGCAGAAGTTTCTGATGGCTCCATTGAGTTAGATCATGATTTAAAATGTGAGTATATCAGAAAGCTCTCGGATCAAGTAACCGTACTTTCTGAAGTTGGCTCTAAGGATGTTGAAAAAATTATTCCTCCTTATAAGTGGATTGATTTAATGCAGGCAGAACTTGATGCAGGAGCTTGGAAAGTAATAGGAGAAGCTCGCGAAGGTGGAAATGTTGGGCTGTTTCGCTCAACTGGTGAAGTAAGGTCTGGTTTGGTAGAAGAAATATTAACCAAAATCCCTTTTGAAAAAATCATTTGGGAAGCCCCAATAAAAGCACAGCAAGTCTGGTTTATAAAGCTTCTTGGCACCAATGTAAACTTAGGAAATATTGCCCCTAATGAAGTAATTCCTTTGGAAACTATTCGAATAGGACTACGGGGAGATACTTTCATGGATTTTCTTCCTGAAGACAAAAAGCAGTAATTTACATGCGATCATTAAAAGATTACCTCCTCTTGTTTGCTAAAGGGTTAGCAATGGGAGGAGCTGATGTAGTTCCTGGAGTTTCTGGGGGCACTATCGCTTTTATTTCTGGTATTTACGAAGAGCTAATTGATTCTATAAAAGCAGTTAACATAGATAGCCTAAAGGTGCTGTTTAAAGGGGAACTTAAAGAATTTTGGCAACAAATAAATGGCAACTTTTTAATTGTTCTTTTTGCTGGTATTGCTATTAGTTTAGCATCTCTTGCTAAGTTAATGACCTACTTGATGGAGCATAACCCCATTCAATTATGGTCGTTTTTCCTTGGCTTAATTATGATTTCATCCATTGTTATTTTACGTCAAATTAAAAAATGGTCGTTTGGAGTTGTAATTGCAGGCATTATAGGCATCATATTGTCATACTACCTTACAAGTATGGCTCCATCTCAAACTAGCGATAGTTATTGGATGATTTTTTTAAGTGGAGCAATAGCTATATGTGCCATGATTTTGCCAGGCATTTCTGGCGCATTTATTCTATTAATAATTGGTAAATATCAGTTGGTTGTAGGTGCATTAGGCAACCTAGATTATGGTATAATCGCTGTTTTTATTGCAGGTTGTGGCTTCGGAATTCTGCTTTTTGTAAGACTAATCTCTTGGTTACTATATAAATATCATAATTTTGCCATTGCAGTACTTGCTGGTTTTATGATGGGCTCACTCAATAAAATTTGGCCTTGGAAAGAAGTTATTGAGTTTAGACTGAACAGGCATAATGAGCAGGTTCCATTTATTGAGAAAAACATATCACCAAATCATTTTTTAGAAAACACAGGTGATTCTCCGTTGATTATGCAAGCTATTCTATTTATGGCCATTGGCTTTTTTATTGTGGTAGTAGTTGAAAAAATAGCCTTAAGCTTAAAAAAATAAAATATGCCAAGCCACTTTGGACTCATCGGCTACCCTTTAGGGCACTCTTTTTCTAAAAAGTATTTTGAGAATAAATTTAAAGAAGCCGCCTCTTTAAATACTTATAATTTATTTGAAATAGAATCTGCTGATTTAGTTAAAGACCTTTTTAAAAATAACAACTTAAAAGGGCTAAATGTAACCATTCCTCATAAGCAAGGAGTTATTCCTTTGCTTAACAAGTTGGATAAATCTGCTCAACTAGTAGGTGCTGTAAATGTTATCAAAAATAAAGACGGCTTTTTAACAGGTTTTAACACTGACTATCCTGCATTTAGAGCGAGCTTAAAATCTTGGCTAGATAATACCAATATCAAAGCATTGGTGTTAGGCACAGGCGGAGCCAGCAAAGCAGTGATTGCAGCACTAAATGATTTAAAAATTCCATTTCAACAAGTATCTAGGAAAAATTCCCCTAGTACAATAACATATCAAGAATTGGCTGACAATGCAGATTGGGTCTTACAGCACACACTCATAATAAACACCACACCAGTTGGAATGGCTCCAAATATAGACGAAGCACCTGAAATTCCTTATGCCTTACTAACTCCATTTCATTATTTGTACGATCTGGTGTATAACCCTGAAGAAACTCTTTTCTTAAAAAAAGGAATTATAGGTGGGGTCAAAGGAAAGAACGGATTGGAAATGCTACATTTACAAGCAGAGTTAGCGTGGGATATATGGCATAAATAAGTATTACCTTAAATCCGCAACGAACTTTGTGATGAAAGCCATAAGATGTTGTTAGTCAGGTGCTCGCACAGAT
>CAZZML010000028.1:0-15590 GCA_964654735.1 uncultured Roseivirgaceae bacterium
ATTTCAGTAGTGGTATCAAATAAAATGAGCATGGTATCAATACTGGATGTGATACTGGTCAAAAGAGCTTCTAGGCCCGTATTAGCCGCCTCAATTTTGTCCTTAATAAAATTGATATGCGATAAAATTCTATTGACTTTTCCAAGAATCGTATCGGAATCTATAGTGCTGGTCAAAGTCCCAATATCTGTTAGCAAAATAAGAATATCAGCCCCGGCATCATTTAAATGACCTGATGCTCCTGGAATGTTGAGCGGAATGTCCGCAATGGCCAGACCTACATCTGTACCAATACTTTTGACTGAAACGATAATTGTATTGATTATTTTATCACGTAAAGAGTCGATAGTTACTAAAATATCGTTATTAATAAGATTAATAATATCTGTAACAATTGCTTCAACAGCGGTAACCGACGTTTTTGTTTCACCTAATTTTACTAAGGCGTCAGCTACGGCTTTTGGGTCAACTAAATCGGCTAGCGCCATCATTTGACGTGTCAAAACATAGGTAAATATTTCATGTTGAAAACTCGTACCTGCTAAAGTGAGTTTGACAAAGCCTTTTCTAGAATTTACCGTTAAGGGCTCTAATGGCTCCACAGTCATAGACTTTGGCTTATAGACGTATCCGTTTAATTCAAAATATTTGTCTTGAAGATTATGACAGTATGTAGATTTTTCCTCGGCAGTGATGGTTCTACACAAATTGGGTTCTTCTTTTATACTTTCAAAAAGTGGTAGTAATTCTTGAGGATTATAATTGGTTTCGTAAACAATAGGAGCAGGATCTATAGAAGTTTTTATAGGAGGCGGAGCTACATTTTTATGTTCGCCATCTTTAATCCAACGTCCTTCGTTTAGTACACTTGTTAAAAATCGAAAACTCAAAGCTGTTATTGCCGGATCTCCATTTTCAAATCTAAAATCCTTCTCCTTATAAAATTTGTAATGTTCATGTAAATCCGCAGGTTTGTCTTTCCAAGTTGTATTAATCCAAAATTTTTGCCAATTCTTACAGAATATTTCTTTACTGCCTATATAAAAATTGGCTCCTCCATCCACAAACCAATTTTCACCCACTTTTGGTCGAGGACCGAAAGGGAAAATAGGTTTATTTACGTCTTGTAAATTTTCATCATTTTGCACAATTAAATTCTTAATCCCGCAAACCTCTACATCAATATTGGTATCTGTTAATGTAAGTCCTTTTAAAAAATGATAGGGTGAAATATTAATTTCATTTAAATTATCTCTCTCCTTCTTCAAGCAGCATGAATCTGAGGTATCAGTATCAAATTCGCAATTAACTTTATGATCATCATTCAATTCTATCTTTACTAGAGGATAAATTTCCTTGAGGTCAATTTTTTCTTTTAGAACTTCTTCATCATAAAAAACAACGGCAGGAAAATCTGATTCTAGGTCAACGATGATTTCAAATTTTAAACCATCTGTAGTACCCCCAACATTAATTGTAATATTTTCAAACTTGGGTTCAAGCCATTTTTTTTCACCACTAAACCAGATCTTGAACAATTGAGAATCGACAGTTGAAATCAGTTCTAAGCTTGAAAAACATCTTAATAATCTTAATTTATCACTTTTGCTGAAAATTTCTTCGCAACTAATAATGTCTTTAGTTCTTAATAATTCTCTTAATTGTTCATGAGAGATTATATAAGGAGACTGTTTTGCTAATTCATCTGATAAAAAATCCTTAGCAGCCTCTGATATTTGGCAATCATCTATGAGTTGTTCATTGATCGTATAGAACTGTAGTATTCTCTTTTTATTTAGCATTGAGGCAATATGATCATGCTTCTTCTTGGGAGAATCTAAAGATATTTCAAGGTCTGGTTGACATAATGATAACTCATCCACCTCTAAATTGCAGTCCAGATTAATGATAATTTTACGTTCTCCTTCTTGTAATAACAACACTGGTGAAGCCAATACAAAGCCTATTCTAGCATAAGGATGTAATGTTGGTTCAGGTTTATCTTCAAGTAATTGCTTACTATATTTTGAACCTAAACTTGGCCAATTGGTTGGCTGTCCTTTTTTAAAGTCCAAGCCTTTGCCATCAAGGGAATTAGCAACAGGAGCTATGAATATCCCATCTAAATATTCTTTGTTATACTGATTTGGTGAAAGATTAAGTGTTTTTAATTCAACAATTTTGGCCTTATCAAGTATAAGTTCATGATCTAATCCGAATTGTATATCCTGTTTATTTTTATCTTTTCCATCTTTTAATAAAAGGTCTTTTTTAAGTAGGTAGTCATCTAAATGTTTTGCGAGCTCAAAAACAACATGTGCTTTATCTGGCACCGCTTTTTTTGGTACCATTTTTAAAACCTGCTCATAAAAGAATTTTAAATGTTCCTGACCAAGTTCATTAATATTTGACTTTAAATGCTCGAATAACTCAAGAAAAGTAAAAATTAAGGCCAAATGGGGCTGATGTTTTTCTTGTAAAGACTCCTTTAGAGGTATTAAACTTTCTTTTATATGATCGGGAGCCTCTTTCACAATCCTTTCAAATCCACTTAGCATAATATAAAATAGAGATGTTAAAGCTTCACCCGCTTTAAGAAATGCCTCTTTTTTACCTTTTTTTACTTTCGAGATGCATGGGTCAACGGCATATATCACCTCAACTGGTAATTGCCATGGTGTGGCCATATATTCGCTAAAATTCCTCTTGCTAATGCATAAAAAGTTTGCACTTGAGTTATATAGGCATATATATGATTTTAAAGGTTCAAATAATGAAGATTTAAGTATTGATAATAAATCATCAACAAAACTGTTTTCCTCTAAATCAAGGGTGTAATATAGTTGGGTTGAAGGTTCAATTATTTTATTGTAAACGAATTCAAAAAGCAGCTCAAGAGATTGCTTTGAGTGATTGCTATTGAATTCATTATTTAATAAAATAAATTCATTTTCTAATTGATCAATACTAGTTTTACTTAAAGTGGATAATTGAAAGGGTAAGCTATTTTTAAAAAAAGAAGACCAATCGCCTATATTTTGAAACTCTCCTTCTCTCTCATTTTTATCGAATTCATAAAAATTAATATGTTTGGCATAATTACTTATTAAACAAAGTCTATCTGCTAAAGTATTACCGTCTATTGGGGCAGATTTAGCGAATAAAGCTTGATTTATTCGCGTTCTCTGACTTAAACCATTGCGGTTTTTTAAGGGATGTGATATGTTGGATGTTTTGCTCATCAAATTATTCTTATTTTAAATCCCCTGATCTGACTCTCTTAAATAAAAATCATATACATAATTATACCTGCTGTTAGTACCTTGAATTTCGTATTGAACCTCAATCTTTAATAAGCCTTCTATCAATTCAAAAGAGTCGGCCTCAGTGATATCAACCCGTTCTAGTTTAATTCTTGGTTCGTAAAAAAGTATGGCCCTCTCAACCAAGTCTTTTATAAATCCAATAAAGGAATTGTTCATGCTTTCAAACTGGTAATCCCTGAGGTTACATCCATATTCAGGTTGCATCACGCGTTCACCTAAACTGGTTGAAAGCAAAATTTCAAGACTTTGTTCAATATCTTTTTCAGCACTTACCATGACTGCCGTATTACTAACTTTATCGAAGGCTGGTGGAAATGACCAGCCTGTTCCTAAATGAGCCTTGTTTTTATTCATATTTATTTTATTTATCCTCCTATCATAACTGTTGGGTAGCCTTGAACTATGGTTCCTCCATGCGCGGTAGTATCTCCCATTCTGGCTGCCGGACTGCCTCCAATGAAAACCGTACCGGAGCCTTTAACAATGGTATCCGGAGGGCCAACACAAACACATATATCACCCATTACGGCAGCTGGCTGCCCTCCGATTAATACTGTCGGTTTTGACGGGCCTGTTACCGGACCTCCAACGTGTGGGACTGTTCCATTAACCAATGGACATGTATGCATGTCTCCTAATCTTGAACCTGGTGGCATATTATTTTGATTTAATTTATATTGATCATTGAGCCTTTAATTTCTGTTATTCCGTCTGACGAAAGTTTAGCAGTGGCTCCCTTTACTTCCATACTGGCTGTTGCTTTTGCGGACATGGAAATTCCCGCTTCTATGTTTATGTTTTTGTCAGATTTTATATTAATATCTCCGCTTGCTTTAATATTTATTTCTTTAGGACTTTCTATATCTATTCCGTCAGGGGAAAGTTTTGTTTTGTTACCATTCTGATCTTCAATGGCTATTGATTCACTATCCTCGTCGAGCGTAATACTGTTACCGGCAGGTGTATCTATGGTAATGGTTTTAGTATCATCATTAAAATGCACTCTCATTTTTGAACGGGTCACAAAAGCCTTTTCATGATTGTCATCTTGAGCATCAATAGGGGCTGGTTTAGCACTGCTGTTCAACATCCCTAAAACCACAGCATCGCGCGGATCGTCATTTAAGAAACCAACAATTACCTCATCTTCTATTTCTGGCAAGAAAAATGATCCCCGACCGCCATTCGTGGCTCCCGACCCTGCATCTAAGGTTGAAACTCTGGCCCAAACACCTCTTGCGGCATTATCTATTATTGGCAGGCGAACCAAGATCCTGTTTTCACCATCAGGATCATCTTGCAATTGCACAACCTTTCCTATTTGTAAACCATTTATAGAAGGTACCAAACCGGATGCTGAAACATCAACAATATCTTTATGAGCCTCTGAAAAACACTCAGGTTTTAAACCGAACTGGGCATGAGTAAACCATGTACCATTAAAGATATCCTGACGTATTGCTGAAACAAAAGCTTTACCATTAAATCTATCACCTACTCCTTGCAGGTCAATTAAATTTCCCGGTTTTATTTTATCGAATCCTATGAATTTTGCACGTCCTTGTATTTTTGCTAACCTGCTTTTTTGTAGAATGGCATTGGTCCATTCCTGTAGTTCTTCTTCAATGGCCTGTCCGGAATGTCTCAATTCTATTTTTTCAGGACTTATTAATCCTGCTAAATCTTCTCCACTCACATTTCCTGGCTCATTGATAGGAACAGAATCTGTAACATGTTCAAAAATACTTTGTCCTGCATAATCCCAGGATCTGGCCTCTACAGATGCCCATTGATTTCTGGCATCCATTTCAGCCTCAAAATCAATAAGTGTTGAACCAAATAATACAGCTAATGCCGGATCGACATTTGTTTCCGGAGCTTTTACATTTATTTTTCCATCATCTATTATGACTAATTTCCCATTTACTTCTGCCCTCATTAATAAAAAGTCCCAGTCTGAACAATGATGCTGTACCATTTCAAAATGAGTTCCATTTGTTGGGTCCACGTCATGAGATAGGCCACTATACCTCCCTATGACCTCTTCCATAATATCGCTGTCTTTGAGTTCTTCATAGTAATAATTATGTCTCCCAATTGTCATTTTTACAGCCTCATCTCTGCAATCCAAAATCAATTCTGTTTCACCACTTTCTTTTACTTTGATGGCATGTTTTACTATGATTCCTTTAAAAAATTGGCTATTTTCACTATCTCGTCCAACTTTTATTTTGATCGACTTTCCTGGTATAAACTCTTCTTCTTCACTAATTCTAAAAGTCTCTTGCGCAGAATCACCATCCTTTAAAACTATTTTAGCTACTGGAATTTTATTCACTTCCTTTATTATAGAAATAGAAAGCACCTGGTATCCGGGGTCAACTAATTTCCCATCAATCAAAATATCATAGGTAGCAACATTATATGCTGGCTCAACCGGTATTTCTCTAACTTTCATCTGTCTTGTCTCTTTTATTCAAGGGAGGAAAATAAAATTCTTCCCCTGGCTTTATACTTCTAAATGTACTTAAGCCATTTGCTCGGGCTATCTGGGTAACATATTTTGGATCATTATAAATATCATAAGTCATTATATCTAATCTATCACCTGCCTTTACAAGTCTCACATGAGTCAGGTCTGGAGATTTCTTATTCTCCCGAAGAACCCGCTCTTTCTGGGCTATATAATTTAAGAAGGTTGCGCTTACCTTAATTCTAAGAGGGTCACCATTGGTTTTAAATAAGGTATAATTAAGGTCTAAATTTGATAATATGCATGAAAATTTAAAACCATCTCCCCATTTCAATTTTAAAAAATGTGGTCTGTGGGTCTTCCCATTCATATCATAGACCGCTTTCATAAATATTTTCAACTGATCCTTAACGGCAAGTCCAGGTTTCTTTGCACTTTCGTCTGCGGTGGGATTGTTATCCAATTTGGAGTTATAACCCTGGATCGTGTTAGTACCATCAAATACAAAGTCTAGTTTAAGCTCTTCCGGACTGGTACTGTCATAACGTGGATTAGTTCCTACATTACCTTTACCTTGCTGCATATTAAGTTTTACCTTGAAATTTTGAGTAAAACTTTCAGGGTTTACGGGTAAAAAAATAGGATTTGGCTTCGATTTAGATTTGGACCTCTCTGAAAGACTCTCCTTTTCAAAAGATTCAATCGAAACCTTAATTAGCTTTCCATTGTCATTCATTATCTTTCTGATTTCTCTTTTAATATATTAAGTACCTTTTCAACAATTTCATTAATTGATTGTTCGTCCAAAGAACCGCCAGCATTATTTGATCCTGATTTGCTGGTTTGATCTTTTCCAACAGTAGCTTTAATTACCAATTCTCTTATTTCTACAGGCATATTTTAATTATTATCGTTTTATAGTTTAAATTCAGCTGTTGGCGTAACCTTAAAATAATTATAGTTTAGTTCTAAGGTTTCTATAAGTACCTCTCCTCTCTCAGCATTCAACTCTCCCACCTTCCAACTTATAGGCCATACGTGCGATAGCTCCCATTGCATCAAAACAGCGTGATCAGGATCTAGCAATTCTACATTTACAATTTTCAAAGGTTCAATAATCTGGTCTTGAAAGGCGTGTTGGCACCATTTAGACAAGGTTGAATTCTTAGGCTTGATAATCCCTCTTTTTAAGGTTAAAGTTGAATACGTGCTTCTACCTGGAAGCTGGTGCTCAAAATGATTTTCGCCACCTTCTTTTAGGACCTCTTTCTCAATCTGCACATCTAAACCAGATACCGATTGAAAACTAATATCTTCCCCAATTGGAAAACCAGAAAAAAAAACCTTAAAATGGAAGCCAACTATTTGATAAGAATTATCCATAAAATATGTTATTTATCTTTCATGGTTAGGCCTTCATGAACAATTTCCATGGTTTCTATGGCCACCTCATTGGCGTCTGCTTTTAGGTCTGTTGACTGTATCTTACTTGGCCAAGCATTTTCTAAATTCCAGACAATTACAGGTTTGTGGTTCTCATCCATTAAGCTAATAGTAATTGTTCGTCTGTATTTTGACCCAGTCGAATCTCCTTCTTGAAAAAAGAAGGTTTTTTTCCACTCATTATAAAAGTCAAAATCCCCATGAAAAATACCCCGCTTAAGGGTTATATTACTGTACTTAGTAAGTCCAGGCTGTTTTTTTTTGTTATAAGTAAAACTATCGCCTTCTCTATATTCTATAACTTCAGTTTCAAAATCCAATCCACTTACTTCGGTAAACCCTATTCGAAACTTATCGCCCCAGGCCACTTTAAAGTGAAACTTTGGTAACGGATAATCTATTTTTTGTTCTGCCATGATATTTTTATTAAAGTTTTAAATCTTGAATATTTATTTGCATTTATTTTCCACTCTTCGCGGCCTTTGTGGCATCGATGGCTTCTTTTAGACTATTTTTTCTTGATAAAATCTGATCGCTTACTTTTTTGTTATATATCCATAGATCTTCTAACTCCTTGGTTCTAACGTCCGCAGCAGCATAGTCTTCACTAATCTTGGTAGTGTAAGGGTTTTGATCTATTGGGAATAAGCCTTCACAACCTATATCTTTGTCTGTGCATGGGTAGTTTTCATCTGCAGGATCACAATGACCCTCAACTAACTCAGTTCCTTTTTCAGAACTTTCCTCACTGGATTCGAAGGTTCCATTAAACACTTTCTCCATTACTTCAATTTTGTACTTTATACCATTCTTTGTACAAATAGCTGCGAACAACAATTGTGCACATTTTAAGGTCTCTAACAACTTGTTTAAGGTTGCATCTTGCGTTTCGCAAACCACAATAATTTTTTCCTCATAGGCTTCTATACATTTTAAGACCTCCGCTTTGACATCATTCTGCACATTAGTAAGACATTTGAGCAATTTTTTAAGATCTTCAATTTGTTCTTTTAACCCTTTGTTGTCCTCGTTATAGGTTACAAAACAATCATAAATTGACTTGACCAAACAGAAGAGCAATTCTAATGTCATGTTGGTACATTCCGCATTTTTACAAACCGTTTTTATTTGTGCAAGAAAAAAACCGAGTACTCTAATAATTTCCTTTGCCTTTTTATCAGACTCTTCTATAATTTTTTTCCAATTTTCGAGTTTAGCCTCCCAAGCTTGAGAATTTTCATAAGCAGCTTTACTTTCTTGAGTTACTGCCGACTTAATACTAAACTCGTTACAAACTACTTTTAATTGTTCTTCCCATTTTTCTAAACAATCTTTATCTTCTGAATCGCCATTGCCCGGTTTTTTTGTGCAACAGTCATTGTTATTTAAAAACTTTGCCATAATTTATTTTTTTACAATTATTGTTTATCTTCTTGTTTTTGACTTCTTGGTTCATGTTCAGGTTCACAATCTTCATCGTCTTTAGTTTCTAAACATTCATTAAACTCTTTACACACATCAAGACATTCATCATCGCAGTCTGTATCACAAATGAATTCTTCAACCAAGGTTAATCCTGCTACCTTAGCAGCTTCCATTTTTTCGTCACATTTTAGTTGGGCCAGGTCTTCTACCACGGTATTAAGTTCTCCTCTAATAGCAGTTACTTCTCCCTCTGTTGATCCAATATTTGCTACTATACAATCTTTTAAGGTTTTCATAGCCGCAGTTAACTGGTCTGTATTCTCCTTCAGACTTTCAGTATTGACAAAGGTTTGAAGTCCTGCAATGGACACTGCTGATTCAAAGGCATTGACTACTTTATCATTCACCTTTTTATTTTTCTCCATAATCTTATAAAACAAAACTTCAAAATCTTGATCTGCATCCGTTCGCTTTTTATCTGATAACTTTTTGAGCTTGGTCAAAAACTTATTTTCAACACAATTCTTCATGTCACATGCGGCCTTATTCGCCTCTCCCATCTTTAAATTCAGCTCGTTAATAAGTTTAGAAGATTCTTTAATCAGCTTTTCTATATCACCATCCTTTACAATCAGTTCGTCTACTTTGGTCTTTATGATCTCTGTCTTTTTATAATTCTCAATAACCACACAGGTCATCATGCTGTTATACAGTTCATAAGATTCATGAGCTCTTTTTAGACAACATATCTTGTATCCTTTAATCGTTTTTTTTGACTTTTTTAAAGTCTCAAAAGCAATCCTTGAACTATCAGCTTCCTTCTTTTCATCTGAAATTGCTGTTAATCCTTCACATATCACCTCATCAGGCGTACGCGGGTTGCCATTTTCATTACCATTCATACTTGCCATATCTTAATTTTTAAGGTTCTTTTTATTTATTAAATTTATTCTGATAACATTTTATGGCTAAACCTTAAAATGATGAACTCTGCCGGTCTCACAACCGCCATTCCAATCTCTACGATCATACGTCCTTCCCAAATATCCACTTCATCCATGGTTTCATTGAGCCCAATCTTAACATAAAAAGCCTGTTCGGGAGTAGATCCCATTAAGGCCCCTGCTTTCCATTGTTGCACTAAAAAATTATCGATCATCGATTTAACTCTAGACCATGTATTCAGGTCATTTGGTTCAAAAACAAATTGAATTGTTGCTTTTTTAATCGATTCTTCTACCATATTGAAAAAGCGACGTACAGGAATGTACCTCCATTCATTGCTGTTACCTGCGAGCGTTCTGGCTCCCCAGACAATGGCCGAACCTCTGCCAACAAAGGAGCGGATAATATTAACAGATTTCCCTGCATTAACATCAACATTTAACCCCTGTTGCTCTTTGTCGGTTATTTTAATTACGGGTTCAATAACATAATCCATATTCACATTAGCAGGCGCTTTCCAAACACCTCTAGATGAATCTACATTTGCATATAAGCCAACAATACCAGGCGATGGTGGCATTTCAAGAGCAAAGTCTCTAATTTTATTTTGAGCAGTAAAATATAAAACATTGTTCTTACCATTTAATTCTTTTAAAGTACCACTCAATGAATCATCTCCACCGGTATGAATAATAGTTACCTTATCATCACCCTCTCCCTTGCCTTTATCACCATAGTAATAATTAAGAATAGTTTTCAGGTTTGGAAAATAAGTAGCACCATATTTTATAATCGCTTCCTCGCTTGCTATCTTTGAACGCATTGTTTCTATGTTAGCTAGTAGATTAGGTTGAGTATCGCTTTGCCAGATATCCATTACCGTAAATCGGTCATTCAACTCAACACACATATCCATAGAAGCCTTGAACAGGTTATAAAAATTATCCTCAGTTGTGAGGCCTTGAGCATCAGGATACACGTATAATGTAATTTCATCTACTTTTTCTGTTGAATTTAGACCGGCAATCAGAGCGTCAAAATCTATTTGAAGTGTATCATAATTTCCAACTGAAACAATCCAGCATGGCCCCCCGCCGTTGGCAAAAAACATTTGCATACCGTAATGCATATTGTACTTTGACCTGTCTTGAATAGATGTAAGAACAGTATCGGGATTTCTGGCATCACCATCGATGGTTACTATAAGCCCAGTTTCTTCAAACGGAAAGCCAAAAAGGCGCTCATATTCAAGCATTGAGCTAATTCTTTTCGGCTCATTCTTTAGGTCATCTCCTGTATCATCAATGGATTTTTCTGTATATCCTATAAAAGCAGGAATAGCAGTTTCAACTTGTGCAATTGACGGTGGGAGCTTAGGGATTTCTTCAATATAAACTCCAGGTGTTTTGTAATTCATAATATCATTTTTGTATTAAGATTAGTTTCAACTATGTACTAATTTGTTAGATTTATTAATATAGATCTCAGAGAACATCCTTTTCCCTTCAACTTTTAAGGAAGGTATTTTGGGGTGTGGTAACATTTTCTCCTTAGTGCCACTTTTAAAAGGTACAAGCGTGCGGGTTAGGCCTTTTGGCTTTATAGAAATAATTTTTTTAGTTACTGGTTCAAAGACAACATAATCATCAATGGTGACCGTAACATCTGCAGCCTCAAAATTGGCTTCTTTGTTATATCTCCAATAAGTTCTCCTGTTTTTGAACCGTAACTCATAAACTGGATGTGGTATTTTTTTTCCAGTATTGTCAACCCTGGTTTTGAGATATCCCTCTGCATCCAGGAGACTAAATGGAGAGTCAAATTCGTCTAAACGAATATCTATAATCCCGAGATGGCTTTTGTTATACAGGCCCTCGTTTAGATACACCGAATAGATTATTTCCGGGCCTCCATTTTCCTTAATCTTTAGTTTGTAAAATCCTGTAGGAATTCCTACCGAGTTTTCGATGGTTTCATCGATCATTTCAAAATTCAAGAGAACATTTAGGAGTGGCTCAACGCTGTCCCTGGTAATTGTTTTTATCTCATTTGCACCTAGGTCTTCTAATACAACTTGTAGTTGGGTTATATTTTGTTCCTTTTTAATAGGATAGTTGAAAATAGACGGTAGCAAGATTCTGTCAGCATTGGTAACATAGCGTTTGTCTTTTAGTTTCCCCCAAAAATTCAGATTATTACTATTGGTAAATTCTAACGCTTCTCTTAAGCCCGTTCCAAATTTTAGCAAAGTCCCCATTTCATGGAGCATACCATTCTGATGTTTCTCCGCAACTACAGAAATGGGCAAGGTTTTATAATTCGGTCCTGGTCCTGTCTCATTAAATTCTGTTTTACCTTTATTTGTAAAATAATAAATAGCCGGTAAGGTTGGCCTCATACTGATATTGGTCATGCTCAAAAAGTGAGCTGCCACTGGATTTATTGAAAAAGTAAGACTAAGCGTATCAGGAAATTTAAAACGTGGTTTATAGAGAGTTGCTCCTAACTTTAGTTCTTCTTGCACTTGTACTCCAATCACAAATCCTAATGCTGTTTTTCTAAAGATCAATTTAAATTCACTCAAGCTTTTTTTGCTTGTTTCTGAAGGTTCTATTTCAAAAAAATCTGCTACACTGTACATCCCGTGATTGAGCTTGTTCTTAAGTACTGCTTCCTTTTCTACTTTGCTCTTTTCAAAAAAGGAGCCTCCATCTGCTGAGACTAAATAATAATCATGCAGTAGATTGACTTCAAACAAGCGTTTAAATAGGAGTTCACTCATCACATTCAGCATTAGTTACCAGGGCATTGTTCTTAATTTCTTCAATAACTGGAGCTTCTTCACCTGACATTTCCTGAATTTTAACCAGTCTTATTTTATACATGGCAAAAGGCACTTGCTTGCCACCTAGTGAACCCCATAAATGATTAATTTGCTCAAAGGTTAAGGTGTAGAGTTCCACATTTAGTTTAAGTTCATCTCTCAGTTCGTTTGTAATCCAATCATCTTTATTACCTAATTGATCTGAGGATATCTGGCTAAAAGGAGAATTCTGGACGGTAAAACTTTTTTTGGCCTGAAAGAATTGTAAAACAAGTGACAGTCTATGTAAGGCAAATTCGTAATTATCAGAGGATGGATTTTCTTTAAGGGTAGCAGATATTAAAATATAAAGATTTAAATGTATAGCAGGTTCCATGTATTGTATGCCCCTGCTGGTCTTTACTATATGGCTGCCATTTTTCAAGGTGCTTTCTTCTTCTGTATTGACTAGGGTGAGAATAACCTTATCATTGAAAATGCCTGTATCATCACTATCCATTAAGGCTATATTACCCAGTATAATTCCCGCATTTGTGATAGTATCTCCAGATCTTTTATTCTGATCTATATAATCACTCAATTCATCTCTTAATAATTTTAACGCGAGGGCAATCATAGCTATCTTGGTTTAGAGTAATTCATCTACAATGAAAAACATATGATCGCAAGTTATTTATAATGAGTAAGTTATTCAATCCCCATTTTTGGGGATTTTGAAGTTCGATAATAATTCACCCTCAATAGACAGCCTTATAGCATGTCTTTAAATGATTTTAGTACTAGGTACGTACATCTATCATAATTCTAGTAAACAACAAAACCTTCAAACAATTCTAATATTTAGAATTTATTTGAAGGGTATATTAACTAATTTTTCAGAGCAATATCTTTTATAAGATATTATATTTATAACAATTCAAACCTTACAATTACCTGATATAAACCTGTATCACCTAAATTATCATAGTACAATACTTCCTTGCTTTTATTTTGATTATTATCACTTATGGTTATAATCTCTCCAATTTTTCTATTGGTGCTTTTAGCTACAAGTTGAGCTTTCTGTTTAGCATTTTCTATTGCCTTTTTTGCTAATTCTGTTGCTGTATTTGTAGTTAATTTATAAACTGCATACCTATTATATATTTGTGTTCCATCAAGATTCACAGATAACAATTTCATATATTCTTTTTCAGAGGCAGTTTCAAAAACAAGCAGCTTGCCTTCTTTTCTAAAGCCGGTTGTAAGATATCCAAATTTATCTTCTTTCAATTTTTTAGTATCAAAATTAGTTGTTGTTAGTTTTTTAAAATACTTTTCTGTTAACGTATTTATCGTTGTAGCTAAAGTATCGGTTGATGAACCTGTATGACTATCATAAATAAGTTCTTTTGACACTATAACTTTTGCGATATACTTTTCAACTGACTTTTCGAACTCAGCGACACCAGTTACTTCAATGTATGATTTGTTGCCTTGAGCAAAAGTCATTGTTGTTATTGCTATAAAAGCAATGGATAAAATTAGTTTTTTCATGTGTTTATATTTATTATTTTTATTGGTCATTCCGATAGCTATCGGGACTGTTCGCTATTAATCATTCCCTTGGGCGTGAAAAATTTAACATGCTCGTTTCATAATATTTTATTCTAATTTGAATGTACTTAATATTTTTTCACCAATAACTTTGTCTTTATCAAAATCAGATACACTACTGGTAAATGTTATGATATAGGCTTTTTT
The DNA here is from genome assembly GCA_964654735.1 of uncultured Roseivirgaceae bacterium. GTDB lineage: Bacteria > Bacteroidota > Bacteroidia > Cytophagales > Cyclobacteriaceae > JAKISE01. The sequence continues at coordinate 14,180 of CAZZML010000028.1, forward strand.
ATTTTTGATTCGGTAATGCTGCTCGAGTTTTAAGTCCATTCCATTCTGTTTACCGGAAAATAGTACTTTATAAAAATCATCATTGTCAGATTTCATTCTTTTCTTTTTTAAAATAGTTGGATATACTGTTTTTACTTGACGTATAGCAGCTTTAGCATATGTATCTAAATCTAGATTATTAGGTAAATTTTCTATAACTACATTCACATTCTGCATAACCTCATCGGTATCAGAATCTGATGGAGAAGTCAACATAAATACCGTACCACCATTACCCGATTGATCTAAAATCCAATTTTTTGGATATTGAATTGAATATTCTGACTCATTAAGTGTTTTCCAATCTTTTTGCACTATTGAAGTGCTTTCAATTGATGATAAGTCATCTCCTTGATTCTTGGTTTTTTTACAAGCATTTAGTGTAATTATACATACACAGATTCCAATTATTGTTATTCGTTTCTTCATGATAGTTTAGTTTAAATTAATTGTTATTTAGGCGACTGTAAACATAAATGATGCAATAATCATCCATGCTCCTACAATAAGCCCTAGCATACCTAATTTACCTTGTTTTGGTGCTATTTTTGCTCTAATTTTTTCAGCTTTTTCCTTAGCTGATTCATTGCCTGACAACAACATTTTATTTATAAGTCCGTAACCTAGCATAAAACCTAAGCCAGCTTCTACTATACTACCTGCTAGCAAAGTACTCCACCATATTGGAGCTGCTGTTAACCAACCCATATTTAAAAATGCTGTGATGATACCCCAGACTCCCCAGAAACAGAATACAATTCCTATCCAACCTTGATAGGGTGCGACTTTTTCTAATAGTTCTTTAGCATTTGGTTTTTTTGAAAGTATTAAAGATGGTACTGCGATAATACTTAATAAGATGAGTGAAATTCCGTAAATCATACTATAAATTTTTAAGCCTGTCTCGCCGACAAGCGGAGTTAATAATTATTATACTGTTTATCGTCAATGTTTTATTTGTTATGAATTATTGACAGTACAAAAGTGAAGGATAAATGAAGATTATCAAACGCCTGAAACCGTGAAAATAATATCCCTGAAAACAGGGAGTTTGAAGTTTGAAGACGGAAGACAGAAGAAAAAGGAAAAGGAAAAGGAAAAGGAAAATATAATGAAATTGGAAGACGTATGACGGGAGACTGAATACTGAATACTGAATGCTGGGAGGTAAACTAAAAATACGCAGAGTCTCTTTTAGTTGTTTTTTTAAATAAATAAAAAGAGTAAATCTATCGTCAATCTACCAAACCTAATTTTATAGCATATTTAGTAAGACCTGCAAGATTACGTACATTCAATTTTGAAATGAGATTCTTTCGATAACTTTCTATAGTGTGTTTACTTAAAAAAAGTTGATCAGCTATTTCTTGGG
>CAZZML010000029.1:0-15427 GCA_964654735.1 uncultured Roseivirgaceae bacterium
AATGGTTGGCAATTGGAATGCGTAATAGATTATTCATGAATTATTCAGGCTAGAGTTAATTGTTATCGAAAAACCAGTTTTTGTTTTAAAAAATAATTATCAACGCTTTTAAGTACTAATAAGTAAACCCCTTTGGGGTAGCTATTAACATTAATATACGTGGCAAAGCTATTTTTTTTAGTAGTTATTAATGCTCCTTGCATATTATAAAGCCTAAAGGAAAAAGGTTGATTATTTAGGTGGCTAATATTTATTCTGCCGCTATCAGCAATAGTAGGATGAACATTAAATAGTTGTATGTTTTCCTTTGAATCATTACCTAAAACATTATCAGGTTTTGTATATCGTTCATACTCATTTACTGTACCAAAATACTGTATTGTTTCTGTATCTAATATGTCATCTGACTCAATCGTTATTGTGGCATTGTCTCCACCCGCACTCACGTGAAAAATCCGTATTTCATCAGGAGACAATAATTTAAGTGATTCTATACTGCGCACACCATTTACCGATACAAAGGCATCAATATATATTGGTGCTACACCCAAATTAATAACCTCAACAATAGAACTATCACTTTTAGTTTTAAACGAAACCAGCTTAAACTTATAGCCGCTATTCATGCTTGCTTCTTTAATTCTAGCCAAAGTTTGGTAGCGGTTCTGGTCATTTCCATTTATATATGTTATATGAAAATCTTGTGCAAATACCTCATAAGGAACCCCATAAGCTCCTTCATCTGGGTTTAAAACATTGCGTTGATCGTAATCAGAATAATAACTAAACTCACCACCTGCTGGAGCAGTTTTAAACCTCTCTCTATCAAAAAAGTTCCAGCTAGAGGTGTTGTACCCGCTATGGTTTTGGTGCATAAATGAATCGTCAAATAACCCAAAAGATAAATTCAGAAGCTCTTGCTCTGCTACGAACGGACTGTATGTGTCACTGGCTGCATCAATAGAAATACTCCAGAATGTATTGTTAAATACACTGTCGAGGTGATTTAAAAAAGTAGTTTGAAAAGCTTTGTCCGGAAAAGTCTTCCCAAGCTCAAAAGGCCCATCGTAAATGTGGTATTCAGCCCAAAGCCCAAAACCCACTTGCACAAATGCTAAACGAGGATCGGTATCATAACGCTCAGCGTATTTCTCATAAAACTCAAGCGTAAAGCGTTTAAGTTCTTCATTTGTCCAGTCCGGAAACCATGTGGTCTTCCCTTCTGATATGCCTTCCGTTTCATTATAATCTGCTAAATCTTTTATGTACTGAGGTACAGTAGTAGTTTGGCCTGGATAAGAAAATCTAAACCTAAGAACAGCTTGATGATTCCTGGAAGCAATCTGATCTAACAATTCATCCACAACAGTCCAGTCGTAAATATTCATTCCCATAACAATTTCTGAAAAGTCCATATAGGAGTATTCGAGCGAAATTGCCTCGGTTGCAATACCACTATTGCCTGGCCAAAACACAATTCCAGTCATTGGTTGAACAGTAGTTACTTCACTATCTATATCAATCTTATTAAATTCCTGGCTAAAAGCGAATAAGGGGCTAAGCCATATAATACCTGAGATACATAAATTTTTCATGTGCTATTTTTTTATGGGTGTCACTTCCAGTAGAAGAAAACTTTTGAATGATGCATTAATAACAGGGTTTTCATTTGAAATAGTACCGAAATCAACGTCATTAAAATAGTCGCGAATTAAATATTTCCCGGTATCTAAACCTCTTAGTTCTAATTTACCATTCCAACTATCAGCATAAAAAGCATAAAATAGAGATTCTCCTTTTTGAATGACATGTGCTTCAGGTTTATCATAACCTATATCGTATAAATTGCCCAAATAGTTTTCTTTTGAGAGCATTTTATCATTGTACAACGAAAACCATTTTTTCCATTTTTTTTCTTTTTCTGATGTTAATAAATACTTTCCGGAGGCTTTTGGGTTATCTTTTGGCCATGTAAATTTAGTTCCTAAAACGGCTCCAACGCCAAACGAACTAGCAAAATCACTTGCATTATCGCTCAATTCTACATGGTCGCCATAGTAAGCTGTAGTTGGTATAAGTGCTTTATATGTTTTTCCTTTATGCCTTATTTGCCAGCTAGATAAGGGGTCGGACGATACGGCTTGGTTCATTGATGCCATATTAAAAAAAGACATACAAGTGCCGCAAGGACAATTTTCGATTACTGCATTTGCTTTTTTAGTTCGAGCATACTCATAAATCATCTGAAAAAAATCAGGAAGCCCTTCTACAGCTTGTTCGGGATAGTCAAGCTTACTAGCTGGATTATGATCCGGTTCTACACCATTCATATGCTGACCATCCATTTTTAATCCATCAAAATCCCATTCTTCTAAAAATAAATCCAGAATCTTTTTTGTGTGGTTAATGACCGATTTATTTACGGGCGAAAGATAATAAGCATCCCACCAGGTAATAAATTGTGGCGACCAATCTGCACGAAAAAGCCGCATTTCAGGATGTTCTTTTAGTGCTTGGCTTCCAGGGTCTGCTGCCAGAGGAGTCCACCATATCTTTGCCTTTAAACCATACCTGTGTATTTCATCTACCAACTCTCTTATTTCAATATTGCCCCGAGGAAATTTAGTTAGATTCGCATCCCAATCTCCCTCGGCTATTTGAAACCCATCGTCCAAAACTGCCCATTTAATTCCAAGTTCTTTCACTTTGGGTAAGGTGCCAATTACTTCATCTAGCGTAAACTCCCTTTCATATCCCCAGGCACACCATATTGGTTCAAAGGCCGCTTCTTCAGGGGCAGGAATTATAATACCTTTTGACTGCATTAGTTTGGAGTATTTTTTAAGTGCATTATAATAATCTCCTTGATGCACCATTATAAAAGTTTCTATTGTTTCAACCTGGCTCCTGGCTTTAAAAAGTGTGGGATAATCAAAAAACTTAGTTATGCTTATTTGAGCATTCGTTTCTGATAATGGCAATTCTGTTGGCAATGAAACCAACATAGGTTTTAACTCCAGATGACCGATGGCTAATCCTGCATCTTGCCTCCAAATGCTTGTAACAGGTATTCCTCCTCCATAGTCAGAGTTGTTCATACCCATAAAATTACGTTTGTAGAAGCCCGGCTTAATTGGTTGAATCCAATCTTCTCTTGCACTCGTGGAGCTACCTTGAAATGCCCAAAATCCGGGGTCATCATTTTGAGAAAGCAATGTATAGTTATGATTTTCCCAATCTTGAATGTATAAGTCGTCATTTGAAATGTTTTCATAGGTAACCTGCATCGACAGCATATCAGGAAACTTATCATAGGCTTTTATAATTTGTTTTTTGCTTATCTCCTTTTTCCCATTTGAATAAAGCCCTGTTACCGTCCATTGCCTGCCGGTTAGTACGCCTTCTATTTTACCTTCTTTAACATCCTGTATGGTAAAAATGTCAGTAGTTACGTTTTTAAGTTTAATGCGTTCCGATGATTGGAAATTACTCATAAATGGTTTAGCACCATCATAAAGAGATTTTACCTGTGTTTGCATTTGATTGTTCATCTCAAATGCCAGATTACCATGTATGATTTTAACTGACTGGTCTTTTGTGCACGATTGAAATAGTAGTAATACTAAAAATAAGTAAGTGCAATGGGTAAGTCTATTCCAATATTTTTTTTGCGTTTTCATAGTATATTTTTTTTAAGGTGGTATCGCTCAAATCAAACCCATAAAGAGGCCAGTGGTAATTGAAGCGCTCAATTTCGTAGAAATGCTCATCGGCTGTTTCCAATATACGAAACGTGACCTGATACATTGATTTTTCAAAACCCATATCTGTACCGTAAAGCAATTTATCGCTGTACTTTTCGATGAAGGCACGAGCATATTTTGGTACAGGTGCTACTTCGGCATATCTTGCAGAAATATCTGCATAGAGATTGGGATATTTTTCTAGCAGGCTACCAACAATAGTTAAATCATGGCTACAATTAGCAAAGTGGCAAGCAATAAATGTAGTATTCGGGTTGTCTCTTACTGCATTTTCAAGGGTTTTAATAAGTTCGCTATGCAATAGTATATTATCCTTAGATTTATCGATTCGCCATGTAAAACCATTCATTAACCCATCGTTATGAATATCCATTGGCTCGTACATCCAATAGGGTTCTGCTACATGGATATTTATAGGCATGCCAAGTTCACCACATTTTTTAATTAGTGGCTGCAACTGTTTATCATCTATATGTAGCCCATACGCAGCTGTTGGGTGCGAGTAAATAAGTCCTTCGCCTTTATCTCCTAATTCTCCCACACCTCTGGCACCAGTTGTGTAACACCTTTCTAACTCTTTTACAGCTTTTTTTGCCCACCCTTTTTCATTATAACCTGTATAATCAAAGCCACACCACAGCTCAAATCGTCCTTTATACTGAGAATAAATAGCATAAAGGCTGTCAAACTTATTGCCTGTGGCAAACGTAAGAAGGATAGTTTTTTCTATTCCAAATTGATCCATATTAGTCACCCATTGATCAATTTCTGCAATCGATGTTGCATAGGCGTGCGAATGCATATCAATAACTGGAAACTTGGCTTTATTAATAGTTGTTTTGGGTGTATTATAAATAGATACAGGCCTGTAATCTTTTAGAAGCAAATTATTGATATCCTGTCCATAGGTAAACTGAATTAAAAAAAGAGCAATCAATATTAAAATGTACTTCATAATGTTACTATTTAAAATTTATATTAGTTAACTTACCTATAACCAGCTCTGTTGCCTTTAACGTGGCTTTAGGAAACACTTTTCTAAGATCTATTTCGTCCGTTCCAGATAATGTTGCCTGTAAACTTTTCATAAATATGTTCTTTATTTCAGTTGCCAGATTAATTTTCGTAATGCCCTTATTAATAGCTGCTTGAATCTGATTAATAGGAATTCCTGAACCACCATGTAGCACTAATGCTGCAGAAGTCGCATCATTAATTTCTGCAATCAAATCTAATTGTAACTCGGGCGTTTCTTTGTAAAACCCATGTGCTGAACCTACCGCAATAGCCAGTGCATTAATACCTGTTTTTTCAACAAATTCCTTTGCCTCCTCTGGTTGAGTGTAAACCATCTTTTGATTCTGCCCTAGTTTGGCAATATAGCCCAGTTCGGCCTCAATATTAATTCCATAGGATGAGGCATAATCCACAATTTCTTTTGTGATTTTTATGTTTTCTTCAAAAGGCTTTTCACTTGCGTCAATCATTACAGAATCAAATCCAATATCAATACATTGTTTCACAATGTTCACATCAGCTCCATGGTCTAAATGAACCCACGCTGTTACTCCAAATTGCTCAATGGCGCTATCTGCCATTGCCTTAGCAACTTTTAATCCCATGTATTTTATGGAGCTTTCCGAAAGCTGTAATATTAAAGGAGCGTTTTGAACTTTAGCAGCAGAAAGAACAGCTGATAGTGTTTCAAAATTGTAAAAATTGGTAGCTAATAAAGCTTTATGCTCTTTTTTAAAAATTTGAAGTTGTTTCTGTAATTTCATAATAATTCAATGGAAAAACTTTCTTTCCCAACAATACTACCTTTTAACCCCAATTGCATAAATACCGAACTTAGGTGAGTGTGTTTTGCCTGCTCAATAATTTTATCAGTTATTTCAGGTTCAAGTAAATAATTCATTGCACCAGGACAGGTAATATTTGCCCGATCCATATTATAGTTCATAACTATTGTGAGTCCTGTCTTATGGTCGCTTGTTTCTAAAATTAAATCAGTATTAACGCATTTTTCTTGCAAAGATATTTTTACAATTTCAGCATGATTATCCGTTCCAATTTTTCCAAGAAATGCTACCCTAGCTCCTAGGATACTTAGGTTGCTCGCAAAAATTGCCGAACTACTATTCAATGTTACGGTTAGTTTTTTTGCTATTTTTTCTTTAGCCACTTCAGGAAAACCATCAGTTTGATTTAAAATAATATCTACATTGAGTCCTCCAACTACTAAAACATCGATGTTTTTCATGTAATAGGTTTTATAAATATCAAAAAATATACTAACTCTAAAATAGTACGATTTAGCTTATGTTATATCTGGTAGATTTTAACACCCTTTACAACTCGGGAAATTGCACCACTAACGGACGGAGAATCAGGTGATAGACCCAAACCCAATGACTTGTGGAAACCTACTATTTGAGCCGGAAGAATACTGCAAACGGATAAAAATTCTTCGTCCAAAAAATTTTTACCATCTCCCATAGTAATTACATTGTCCAAACTAATGCCATTATTGATGGATTCCATTATACCTACTATATATAGAGCATTGGTTCCATTAGACATAGATATTACCAAATCCTTTTCGTACTTATGTACATGCTTGCTATTGGAAAACAAATAAACTACCAGAGTAGAACTATCTATTACTGCTTTAGGGCCATGCCGTAACCCAAGATAAGAATCGTGCTTACATATTACTTTACCATCAGTTAATTCTTGCAGCTTAAGATGCGATTCTTTAGCGGTACCATACAGTGGCCCTGAACCCAGAAAAACAGCTCGTTTAAAATTTTGAGAGGCAATTTTTTTGAATTTTTCTGATTGTGCAATAAGGTTATTGCCATATTCTGAAAGTAGGTTAACTTGGCTTTCTAATTTCTCAATTTCCTCAATTCTAGCAATTAGAATGGCAGCAAGCAGCATTCCTGAATAGCTACTTGTCATGGCTAAACTTTTGTCATTTGCTTCATCAGGTAAGAGAAATACATACTTTCCATTTTTAGTGCTTTCAGCAGCCAATTCACCTTCCGGATTACATGTAATAATAAGGTGGTAGCATTCAGGGCTGTATTTGTCAGCCAATTGCACGGCAGCTACGCTTTCCGGGCTATTGCCAGAACGGGCAAAGGAGATCATTAGTATTGGGTGTTCTGCTGAAAGGTAATCTGTAGGGTGTGAAACTAAATGAGTTGTAGATATTGACTTTGTTATTTTATGAGTGCTCTTATGAAATAAGCCTTCTAGTGATAGACCAATGAATGCACTTGTACCTGCCCCGGTTAAAACAACGGCTTGAGAATTCTGAATTGATTTTTTAAGAAAGGATTTCAGTTCTTGTTTTTGAGAGAAAATTTTTTCCCAAATTTTTCTCCAAACGTTGGGTTGTTGATTGATTTCACTAGCCGTGTACTGGCCTCCTAAAGATTTTAACTCCTCTTTACTGTAACCAAGTACTTTCATATTCTTATTAATAACTTATTATTCGGTAAAAAACTATAACATCAAATATAAAATAATTATATATACCTTCAATATCTTTCTTTAATTAATATTAATCTTTTGTTAAGTTTCTTTTTAATATATTTCGATAATTTTTAATATAAATAGTATGTTTCTGGCACTAAGAATATTTACAATGAGTGTAAAACACGGAAATATGGCAGTAGCCAAAAGAAATCAGATTTTTCAGAAATTAGATAGAGATGGAGAAGTGTTAGTTGACTCTGGAACTACAACTGCTAAGCTGGTTAGCAGTTTGACAAAATAAATGATTTAACCCGCATTATTCACCAAGATTCTATTCCAAGCCCCAATGAATAATGCGGGTTAACTGTAATTACCAATGCGTTGAACATTGCTTTTCTTCTAATGCACAAATCAAATATTAATCTTATTATTTCGGATGGTTTTATGCAAAAGAATTCGCAATCATTGGGTGGACTCATTGGGTTTTTCTACTACATCGGAGACTATGAAAGCTCCTAAAGTAACAGGTTCTTTTAAGAGGTATGGGCTTGCCTGATAGGGTTGTTGAAAAAATATATTATAAAAATGCAGTAAAATAGTACAAAGAATTGGATAAGTAACTCCATTTAATACAAAAAAGGGGCGGATAAAATCCGCCCCTTTTTATTAAATAGTACTCTCAATTTTCTATGATGACAGGTCTGGAGTTCACGTCCTGATTAGTAATTATTTTAAGTATAACCATTCCTTTATGAATTTTTCTAGTATCTATTTTCTTTGAATAATTACCTGCTTTTACAAATTCCTCCGTTGCAAAGTATATTTTACCATCAACTCCAAGTATTTTAATTTGAACAAGACCTTCCTTATCCATATTATAATCAATGTTTAAAGAACCCATTACAGGGTTTGGATATACGTTAAATTCGTTAATAATTTCCTCGTTCTTAACTTCATTCAATTCATTACTAACGGCAGAACTTAAACGGTTCCCATTAGAGCCATTTTGTACAGATACATTTGTAAAGGTAGTTGTGCATAAAGAGCCAGCATTGTGGCTTGTAACTACCAGACCTATAAACACATTGGTTGTCATGCTTATTGTCTGTGTTCCTGCTTGTGTCCAGGAAGTTCCATCTGGCGACTTGTAAGCAGTAAATGAGGAGCCTGCACGTACTAATCTTACCCAATAAGGGGTAACTCCAGTACTCGTGCCCTGATTAAAACTACTACCACCTGTAGATATTCTTCCTTGCATTCTAGTGCCATTACTCGGAGTTACTACCACCATAGTATGCTTGGAATTACTGTTGAGAGTTTCCCGTATCATTACACCTCCTTTTGCCCAATCGTGGGTGTTTTCTAACACAGTTACTTTGGCTATAATTTCTCCATCTCCGTTTAAATTTTGGTACACAAATTGAAACTGATCTGATGATCCCCATATATCCGAACCAGCACCATTTACTGTAAATGTACCTCCACTTTCACTTGCCGCACCCGTTATAGTTGGGTTGCCCACATCTGCACCTACCCATGGAGATGGAAGACTACTATTAGAGCCATTTTGTACAGATACATTTGTAAAGGTAGTTGTGCATAAAGAGCCAGCATTGTGGCTTGTAACTACCAGACCTATAAACACATTGGTTGTCATGCTTATTGTCTGTGTTCCTGCTTGTGTCCAGGAAGTTCCATCTGGCGACTTGTAAGCAGTAAATGAGGAGCCTGCACGTACTAATCTTACCCAATAAGGGGTAACTCCAGTACTCGTGCCCTGATTAAAACTACTACCACCTGTAGATATTCTTCCTTGCATTCTAGTGCCATTACTCGGAGTTACTACCACCATAGTATGCTTGGAATTACTGTTGAGAGTTTCCCGTATCATTACACCTCCTTTTGCCCAATCGTGGGTGTTTTCTAACACAGTTACTTTGGCTATAATTTCTCCATCTCCGTTTAAATTTTGGTACACAAATTGAAACTGATCTGATGATCCCCATATATCCGAACCAGCACCATTTACTGTAAATGTACCTCCACTTTCACTTGCCGCACCCGTTATAGTTGGGTTGCCCACATCTGCACCTACCCATGGAGATGGAAGACCACCACTGCTTCCGCTTGTAGTTGCACTGGCAGTAGCCGAATAGCTAGAGTTTCCTGTACTGTTTCTGGCTTGTACCCTATAATAATAAGTTGTATTTGCAGGCAACCCTGTGTCAGAATAACTCGTAACATTTGCCCCAACCATAGCTAAAAATGAAAACCCATTAGTAGCGGTTGTGGATCTTTGAATTTTAAATTGGTCTTCATTGTTGGAGTTATCACTCCACGATAAGTTTATTTGACTTGCCGAAGCAGTTGAGGCACTTAAATTACTTGGAGCATTGGGAGCCGTCCCACCGTCTGCCTCATAGGCACCAATATCAATAGAAGTGTCCTGAATTCTAAGGTCTCCATTTATATCTACAACTTCATTGTTCACCAAAGTTCCATGCGCAGGAATGTCTCCATTGGCATAAAAAACCCCGTTCCAAAACGAATCGTTCCAATCGGTAAGGTTGCTTTGTGCGTTACCTGCATTAATTGCTGGCGAGCCTGAGCTTACGTTGAGATTACCAGTAGAAGCTGCTACATAATTTGGATTTTGGATAACGTTGTTTGAACCCAGAACGGATCCGGTAATTCCATTATCACCAAACCAGATATTGTTTCCCCAAGTATTTCCTGTATTACTATTATTTGGACAAGGAGAGCAATTTGTATCATGAATCTGACTTATGTTGCCTCTAGTGTAAAGAACATTGTTGAAGAACCTCGAATTCAGTACTCTGTATTGGTATCTAATTTCAGTCCCAAATAGGTTATTGACATTACTTATATTTTGTTGATTATTATAAAAAGAGTTATTATAAACATAGAGGTTCTCTGTGCTTCCCCCACCTCCTTGCTCACCAATAGTGCCTACTGTACTGCTATATCCTCCCACAATTAATCCAGGTCTAGAATTAAGATAGATTACATTGTTAACCATCAAGATATCCTCTGTTTTACGGCCATTCCACTCACTACCAATCTCAAAACCATAATCATTATGGTGTGATATATTTCCGGCAAAAACAATGTTTCGTCCACCATCCACATAAAATCCTCCAGCTGATGTATCACCTGTATACCAGGGATTGCTGCCAGAACTGTTATGATGAGCCGTATTCCCACTTACCACACCATTTCTAACTCTTCTTTGTTCAAGCGTACAACTTGAGCAATCCCAAGGTTCATATCCAATAAAATCGAAGCCAATGTTGTTATTGTCATGAACAATATTATCATACACCTCAAATCCATCAACATTGCTATTCAATACAAAAGCTTCGCTAGATAACAACACACAATTTCTTACTGTATTACCCTGAAGTAGGATATTTTTGATTCCGCCTGTTGTAGTTCCAAAAACCCCGATACCATGTGCTCCGCCAAAGCAATTATTATTCTGGTTACAGTTACTTTTATTTTGTTCAATATTGTATATTTCATTATTTAGTATTTGAATATTAGTACAAGTACCATCTACATAAATGCCCACAGGCGTGTTTGCCACAGTTGTGGTTTTGAAATTGCGAATTTCGAAACCCTCGATTTTAATGTAAGAAGCACCGCTAATTGTAATCAGACCTTCTCTACCATTGGGGCTTAACCCAGAGCCGTCAATGATAACAACCCCATTTGCCCGTAACGTAATAAATGATCCAGCTGACCCTGAGTCAGCAGATCCGCTAAATAAAATTTTCTGAGTATAAGTTCCTGCTTGTACAGAAATAATATCTCCTGGATTGGCCAGATCTACGGCCGCCTGAATAGATTCTCCAGAGTTTACTGTAATAGTGGCTGCATTTACTTGGAGCCCAATTAACATGCAGAGTGCCACAAAAAAAGATAATTTAAACTTAATGTAATTTTTCATAATAATATATTTGGTTAAAAGGTGATTTAAGAATGAGTTATATAAAAGTTACACTTCGGGTTTTTAATAATGGTATTTGAGTCCACGTTTTAAGTAGAGTAAAATAATTTGTGCTTTATGTTGCAAACAAAAACACAAAAAAGAGTAGTGGTTTGGTTTTCTTTGTTATTAAAGTTTAGTGTAATCGTAAAAAGTACAGATTCGTGAATCCTAAGTATTAACAACCCTAATCAAGTTAGTTGGTTTATATAATCCCTCTTTTACGATAATCTCTTCGTCAGAAACCATTTCGGCAAGACCATTAAAACGCTGTGATTTAGTACTTGCGTTATGGTTTTAAAAGGTTCTGAAGTAGCATCTGTTTGTGTTGTTCCTGTATAATTGACATCTACATAAATAAGGCTCCTTGGAGCTTGTACCTTGACACTAATTATATAAAACAAGCCAATAAAAATCGGTAAAAGTAATTTTTTTTCATTTTAAAAATATTAGGTTTTAATAATTAAAATATATAATTCACAAGTAAATATTAAATTAATAATTAAAATAAACAAGCTTATGAAAGACATTTTACTTTCATATACAATATTTAGAGTAACAAACCTACGCAATTAACTGTTTTAGCAAATTTTTAAAAAACAGGTCTTTAAATTTTTACTATAGTTCTACAAAACCAACATTAACGTAATTATTTAACTACCGAAACCATTTGGTTTAAAGGTAGATACTGATATATTAATAATAAAATTATGCGTTCCACTTTTATCTAAATCCAAAGCTAGATGACACCAGTTAATACCTTATTTTATCTGCTATTACTTTTTAAAAACTTTAGACGATATGTGTTTTGTTTACCTATTAAAACGACTACATAAACTCCATCTTTTAAATCATGTAGTGGAACAGATACCTGATTGTTAGAGAGATCAACTTCCAATACCCTAATTTTTGTGCCCCATATAGAGTATAACTGTAGTTGAAAAATACCTGAATTATTTATAGATTCGATAAACAAGTTATTTCTGGCTGGATTTGGATATAACTGGATTCCATTAAGCTCATTATTTTCAACCCCCAGTACAATTTCTCCAGTTGACTCCGATGCAATTTCTGTAAAGGCTGATACACCTATTTCTGTGTAGGAGTACATTCTGTAATAATAAGTGGTTTCATCGGTTAATCCATCATCGGTCATCAAGACTGTAGCAGGATCATAGTCTCCAATCTCTACAAAGTCTGTTGTTGGGCTAAGCGATCTTTCTAAGATATAACCATTGCAATTCTCACACTTATCCCAGGATACAACCAGTCTGGATTTAGGGAGACTTCCCGATTTTCTTACATTAAATGCAGTTGGAGTTGTTGATGGTAAGATTCTAATATGAGCTGCCTTTTCATTTTTATCAGGTAGAAACACAGTATCAAATCCTACCCTATATAAAGCAGCAATGTTTATTTGTAAGTTGTCTCCCAGGTTTGAAAATTTGTTTAACCCAACCGAAAATTCTAAATAACTATTTGTTGTGGCAACCTCCAATTTTTGTTCTGCATATTCCCAATCACCTGCGTTATATTGAAATAGTGAATCTTTGTACAATAAGAAATCAAACCCTGTAATGCTATTAGCTGGTGTAACTTGTCCACCGGTTGCTTCATTATTATCCGTATCAAGGTAAATTGCATAGTTATCTATTGGGCTGCCTGAAAGTATAAAGTGAGCATTTTGAGTACCCCAAAATGTTCGTAATGTATAAGCACTTGCAAATGTTTGAGTAGTTAAAGGAGGCACTGCAAACCAGTCAGCATCGTCTCCATCTATTTGGAAATTGTAAAAATTACCTCGATCGTCTGTAAGTGTTTCATTAACTATTGACGAATAAGGAGAAATATTTATTTCATTTGTTAAGTAGTATCTATATTGATATGTAGCAGACGAATTAGTGATAAAATCAATATGATAATCGGCAGAGCCTGGCAGAGCCGCAATAGCTTCATAAACACCGTCATTTGTTGATCTCTCCACAATACGAGTAAATACATCATCTGTTTTTCCCCAAAAAAGCATTATTCTATCTTTACCCGATCCGGACAATAATTCTGTGTTGCTACTTAATAGTAAATTAAACATTAAAAAAGATTCATTCTGTAATGGCAAGTAGTTGACCATCGTAGTATTTGCAGGGTCGTTAACAAAAGCAAAATTGAAGGTTAGTGGCTCGTTTAGTGCTGTTAGTGCTAAACTTAATTCAATTGTAGAATCGTTTTTTTGAGAGCTAGTAGAACCTTCTAGAGTCCAGCCCCATGCATTAGCAACCCCATTATAACTATAGAAAATACCGTTTTCTACTAATAGTTCTGCTCCGTTATTTGCCCATTGCCAAGCTTGATAGCCACTGGATGAAGATTTATCTAAATCAAAAAATAGCTGATACGTATCATGTAAATTTTGCCCTGAAACTAACATATAAAGGCTGTCACCATCATTATACATTTTTATGCTTTGTGCAATAGCGTTTGTGCCTGAGAAAAATATCGCAGGTACATTATCCCAATCAGAGGGGTTTCCATCAATAGTAATGGCAGCAGCATTTAAGGTAGGTTCAGTTCTTTGCATAAACACATCGGTTCCAACATAATTATTTGCTGTATTGGCATCGGCTATGTTTAGCGTAATACCTAAGTTATTATACCCTAACTCTGGTTCCCATACGCCTACATTTGCAAATCTTACGGAATAATTAGGGTCGCCATACAATGATGCCTCATAATCGGGCATATTTACATAAACCGAATAATCGCCTTGTTCCATATTTTCAGGAATACCTAGCGTTAATGAAATAGTAGTTGTATCCTCAAAAGACCAAAATCTCATATCCTCATTTGTTCTAAAAAAGTACTCCGTATCTGTAGATTGGTTTTTTAATACAATTTCTAAATTCCGTTGATTATACACATTTGCCCATCCATCATTAAGCAAATTTATTTTAATTAAATACTCACTTCCTGCTTTTCCAATAGTTGATGCGGTAGCATCTAAAAGCCTATACCTATAACCAAGGTTACGTTCTACCTCTGAAAAGCATCCGTCACCTCTCCAACTATCGAGTACAGCAGGGTGATAATCAATGTTAAGATACGACCAATGAAAACGTTCAAGTTCTACCAGGGCATTGGGGCATAATGAGTATGGATCTGCTACTCCACAGGTTTCGCCTCCCATAGCCAAAAAGTTAGTTTCTTCCTCCAGGTATGCTTTCTCCGCTTCAATGTTAATATAAGTGCCAACGTCATTTGCAGAAGCAAGGAAACAATCATTATGGTGAGCCAACCTTGCTTTTTTAGTACCATTAAATGCTTCACCGGCAGTTAGGGCAACATTGTTTTGAAGCAAGGTTGTTTTAATAGAAGGAGTTCTTGCCTGCACCATGCGTTTTGCAGGCATAGCTTCTAGTAAAGCATCTACCAATTGCCTTCTTTTAACCCAATCATCCTCATTGGGAGAGCCCAATACTGTTGAAAAATGATCTGTATAATACCACTCGCCCCATGCACCTATAAATCCTGCTTGCACAAGCGTAATAACATCTGCATTATCACTTAAAATGGGTTTCAATTGATCGATATGAACTAACACGTTCTCTAAAGAAGCGTCTCCGTAAGGAGCTGTACTCTTTTGGGTATAAGCAAACCTTACAATTACTTTAACACCCGCTTTTCTGGCCTCATTAAAATCTTTGCGCATCATATCTAAATAGCTATTAGATATAGTGCCTTCTTTAAAGTCCTCCAGATAAAACACTCTTAAAATTAGTGTTATACCATCATCTCTGTATCCCGAAAGAACAGTGGGATTCAATGCGGTATAATTATTGGAATGAGTTTCAGTATGCCGGTAAAACCCCCTTTCAGGATTGCTGAAGTTACTATTATCATCATTGAAAATAACATTGGTTTGAGCTGAGCAAAGCCAAGTACAAGTTAATAATGATAAAACTAAAATCAGAAATTTCATGCTAATCTAAAATATGTTATACCTTAAATCCGCAAGGAACTTTGTGATGAAAGCCATAAGATGTTGTTAGTCAGGTGCTCGCACAGATATTTGGAACGGAATCAATGTAGCATATTGGTGAGTACCAAATATTGAGCAAGTGACTGAATGACAACATATTATGGCTTGTAATAGATTTTCCTTGCGGATTTAAGG
>CAZZML010000030.1:0-15325 GCA_964654735.1 uncultured Roseivirgaceae bacterium
AAATTTGCTTTATCGATCGGTTTGAAAAACTCCATAAAGAAAAATACATAACGGCTGATATTGAATCTCCTTTGGCTAAAGTAAAATTAGATGTGCACAACATTCCTTTTGAGGAAAACTCTTATGATGTAGTATTTTGCAACCACGTAATGGAGCACGTAGAAGATGATTTCAAAGCCATGTCTGAAATTTATAGAGTACTAAAGCCAGGTGGCTTCGCCATTTTACAAGTGCCTTTATTTTATCCGCTACTAGATGTTACTTACGAAGATAAAAACATCACTTCGGCTAACGAGCGTGAGAAGGCATTTGGGCAAACCGACCATGTACGCATGTATGGTAAAGATTATGCCGCTCGGTTACGCTCGGTTGGTTTTACCGTGGATGAAAATCGGTATTTTGAGAAGCCACCTGCTGACGATGTAAAACGTTATGCCCTACCAATGGATGAACCTGTTTTTTATTGTTTAAAACCATCCACATAGAACATGTGTAGGCAATCATTTTATATTTAAAACTGAACCAAGCCATTCTTCTGCTTCGGTTCGATTGTGAAATATTTCATATTTCACTCCTAGCTCTCTGATTACTTCTTGTGCTTTATAGCTTAGGTTTGTTAAAATCAAATCATCACATATAATTTGTGCTTGAGCTATTAATCCGTTTTTTATCAGAAGAGGATATCCTGTATCTCTAGCGTATTCAAGTATACGATGAAAAGAACCACATAATTTTCTCATATCCACTACAATGCCTGTAATTCCAAATTCCATCGAAATGCGATTTACTTCTTCAATAACTTCATCAAAGCTATCATAGTTTACCAAACCTCTATAATTAACCATGGCCACCTTATTAGATTCATCAAAATAAATCTCGGTCATTTTGTTTGAAAATATTTTAGTTCCTTTTTCCATAACTATGTTAAAGTTACAATTAAACACCAAATCTCACAATATTTTTATGAAGATAAGCTATGCTTTACCCCCTTTTAACCCCTCGCTAATAAACCCTACCCCATAGGCCATTAACTGAATTGTGGAAGTAACCATTGATAAAAGCCCAATAATTGGGTTTTTCATTAGTATGAAACTATGAATGAAAATAGCTCCATAATAAACAACAAGAGAAGCTACACCAATTTTGAAAAGAATTGGAGAAAATAAATACAAAAACGGAAGAGCAATCCATCCCAATAAAAATAAGGCAGGAAACGTATGTACTAGCTTTAATTCTTTGGGGTAAAACCGACTAATATTTATGCGTGCCCGACCAAAGAAATGAAGCTGCCTATAAAACTGCAACAAATTTGTTCTGCGTTTATGGTACACAAAGGCTTCAGGAATTAAACCAACTTTAAACCCATTTTCAATAATTCGAATGCTAAATTCAATATCCTCTCCCATTCGGGTAATTTTATAGCCCTGAGTTTTAGCAAAAACGTCCTTAGAAATACCCATATTAAAACTGCGAGGGTGAAAAACTCCTGTATGTTTTTTATTGCCTCTAATACCTCCTGTGGTAAACGGAGAAGTCATAGAGTAGCTTATGGCTTTCTGTACAAGTGTAAAACTATCGTGTTCTTTATCGGGGCCACCAAAAGCATCCCAACCATTTTCTTCTATGGATTTATCAACCAGTTCAAGGTAATTCGCTGGGATTAGGCAATCCGAATCGAATACAATAAAATAATCGCCTTTGGCTCTTTTAAAACCATAATTTCGTGCAAATCCTTGTCCTGCATTCTCTTTAAAATAATACACAATATCTAATTTATCAGAATATGTATCAACAACTGCTTTACACGTATTCTGCGAACCATCCTCCACAATCACTACCTCAAAGTTGGTATAAACCTGCTGGGTTAAAGAATCTAGCAGCTCATCTACCTCTTGAGGTCGATTATAAACTGGGATAATGATGGAATACAAACGCACTATTTACTGAGTGATAATTAATAAGACTGAATTTAAGTTATTTCACAAAGGGGCTCAAAGAAGACACAAAGCTACGCAGAGAAAAATGGCTTCTTATTTAGCATTTCTAATGTTCTTCTAACCCAATGGTATCAATCACTAAATATTCATCTTTTTCGGCCTTGTTAATAACTAATAGTTCTCCCAGAAAGCCTGCCAAAAATAATTGAACTCCCACAATAATGGCCACCAGAGCCAAAAAAAACAGTGGTTGATCTACCACTTCGCGAGCTATAGGTACTTTTAAAATGTAAACTGCTTGCAATTTTTTCCAAATAAGCCAGGCCGTTGAAACAAAACCAAATATAAATGAAAGCGTTCCTAAAAGGCCAAAAAAGTGCATTGGGCTCTTTTTAAACTTTGAAACAAATGTGATCGATAATAAGTCTAAGAACCCGAAGACAAATCGTTCTATGCCAAATTTGGTGGTTCCAAATTTACGTTTACGATGCTCAACCACTTTTTCGCCAATATTGGTAAAGCCGTGCCACTTGGCAATTACGGGTATATAGCGGTGCATTTCACCATATACTTTAATGTTTTTAACCACCTTACTATCATAAGCCTTTAACCCACAATTAAAATCGTGGAGCTTAATGCCTGAGATTATTCGAGTGGTGGCATTAAAAAATCGGGAAGGAATTGTTTTTGACATGGGGTCATGGCGTTTCTTTTTCCAACCCGAAACCATATCGTTTCCATCTTCGGTAATCATTCGGTAGAGCTCAGGAATTTCATCAGGGCTATCTTGTAAATCGGCATCCATCGTAATTACCACCTTGCCTTTAGCCAATTTAAAGCCTGTGTCTAAGGCCGCTGATTTGCCATAATTTCGATTAAATTTAACCCCTTTTATGTTTTTATTAGACTGGCTTAGTTCACCAATTACATTCCAAGAATTATCAGAGCTACCATCATTTATTAAAAGTACTTCGTAACTAAAGCCGTGCGAATCCATCACACGGCTTATCCAGTTACAAAGCTCTGGCAAGGATTCCTCCTCGTTGTATAAAGGTATTACTACCGAAAGGTTTATCATCTAAACTTCTAATGAAGGATCGTTGTTTTTAGTAATGGCTGAAACTATTAGGGCAATAATAAAACCAATAAAAATTGCACCGAGCAAGCCTATCCCTGCTGTAATTTCTGCCGTCATAAATTTTTCTGTCATTTCCATAGCTACTTCAACTTGGTCTTCTCCCTGTCCACTATCTTCCATTTGTGCCCGAGAAATATCTAGCAGTTCAACCAAATATTCTGGGTTGATAAACTTAATGTAGATGTAGGAAAAAATGGACGAAATCACTCCAGATATAGCAGACATTAAAGTACCTAACCCTAGTCCTTGTCCATAACTCATAAAGCCATTACCTTGATCTTTAAACTCTTTATGAGCCAAATACATCACTATAATGCTAATAATAGGGCCAAACCATCCAGTCCAAGATTCACCCATGAGCCCCCCAAAGTAGATTGATAAAAAGAGAACAATTGATGTAATTCCCAATATCAATCCCCATTTAATAGCTACTTGTTTTACTGTTGCTTGTTCATTTTCTTCTTCCATGTTAGTTTTTATTTACGTTTGGTTATATTTCTTGTCTCCTCCTCATAAGGATGGAAAGTATTAATGTTAAAATTAGACCAATTGGCATACTTTTCAAAAAATAATCGAATGCAAGGTTATTTGCCGTGGTGGTTGGCAATATTTCCAGCGCATCGGTTAAGGTCTTTTCATCAATATTATTAGCAATAAGCGCCTCGCGATTGGTATTTATTTGCTCCATAGCAATGCGTATATAATCTGCCAAAAAATGTGTGGAATCTATACTTGCAAATACTGCAATAAAAGCTGCTGCCATTTGTGCCATTATTAAATACACTAAAAACCCTAAAGCCAAGCCTTCCCAGAGATGAAGAAACCCACCATTATCTTCTCGTAACGACTTAATGGCAAAAAATATAAATAACCCAAATAGCATCCAGCGAGCATCTAATAATGGATTTAATAATAATGGATGCTTGCCAATGTAAAACAAAACCAGTAGCCCAGCAATAATCATTAATGCGCCTAAAAGACCAAATTTTATGGCTGTTTGTACGAGGTTGTTTTTTAGTTTCAACTGTTTAAAATTTATTTATTGAACAACCTCTTTTTACCATTATTAAAAACAGCCGCCACTTTTCCTGTAAGTGTTTTGTTCAGTAAGGGTGAGTTATGAGATTTAGACTTATTGGTTTTTAAATTATACTCCCAATTTTCATTAGGATTAAACAGGACTAAATTAGCTGGCTCTCCTTCATTAATCTCAGCAGGTGGTAATCCAATAATATTTCTCGGCTGATGCGTTAATTTATCAAAGATTAAGTCCCATCCTACTAACTCAGCTACTTCTGCTAACATTGGAAGCAGGGTTTGTTGGCCAATAATTCCAAAGTCGGCCAAATTAAATTCCAATTGTTTGCATTCCTGATCGTGTGGTTGATGAGAAGAAACAATGGCATCAATAGTGCCATCTTGCAGGCCTTTAATAAGTGCTTTGCAATCAGAAGGTCTTCTAAAAGGAGGGCTTACCTTATAGTTTGCATCAAAGGAAAGCACCGATGAATCATCATACACCAGTTGATGAGCAGCAACATCGCATGTAATGTTTAAGCCCTTCTTTTTGGCAGCTTTAATTAATTTAACAGAGCCTTCGGTAGAAATATTGGATAAATGAAGCCGCCCCTCAGTATAAGCTAAAATATCAATATCTCTGGCTACGGCCAATTCTTCTGCTAATGCAGGAATCCCTTTCATCCCTAATAATGCACTGTTTTCTCCTTCGTTCATAGTGCCAAAAAGAGCTAGCCACTTATCTTCAGGTCTATCTATAACGAGGCCGTCTATTTTTTTAATGTATTGAAGACTTTTTAATAGCAAATCCGAATTCCACATGGGTTTTAAGCCATCCGAAAAAGCAATGGCACCGGCTTCTGATAAGTCGAGCATATCTGTAAGTGCTTCTCCTTTTAGATTAATTGAAATAGCTCCTACAGGGTGTAACTGTACCAGCGAACTAGGGTTTTCTTTTGTAAGGTATTTTATATCATTTTTCTTTTCGATTGCTGGTTCTGTATTTGGGAGCAACACCACATCTGTAAAACCACCAGCCATAGCAGCTTCCATTCCAGATATTAAATCTTCTTTATGCTCAAACCCAGGATCTGCATAAGTAGCTTGCAGATCGCATAGCCCAACAGAAAGAAAGTACCCCTTGCCGCTAACTACTTCCGTTGCTTTTGGAGTATCAGACCCAATATATCCTATACTGCCTTTAGTAATTAATACATTACGAACTTTTAAATGATGGGCAGATTTTTTATCAATAATTTTAACAGAAGTAATCAGTATGGACATAATTATTTAAATCTAATAAGTAATGTTTCCATCAACAAAAATAGTAAACAGATTGTTAGCGCATACCTCCAAAGCCGTATTCCTGAATCAAAAGAAATTAAATTGTCTTGATTTGGATTGTATTCGTCTAATAAAACAAATTTGTGGTCTTTAAACATATTCCTAATTTCATCTTCTGCCATCGGAGATAATAAAGATTCTTTCTTATCTAAATTAATTGACAAATAGCCTATAACGCTATCTTGTACACTAATTTTATAGGCTCCAGTTGATATAAGGTCTTTAGGAAAAGATATCCTTTCCTTTGCTCCTAGGTTAAGCCTATTAGGAATTATTTCAATCTCCTCATTAATCAGTTTAATAAGATTCTTAGGTTCTACCCCTTTTATAAGCAAATCATAATACTCCTCTTCTATTCTATTAAAAAGCTGCTCATTTGGTGTGGCAGACTGAGAGGCTAATCCATACATTACAGGCACAAAGAGCGCATGCGTTTGAAAATCAGACCAGGGTTCTTCGAGCGACCCTCTTAAGAAAAAGACATTCTGAATTACTTCTGATAAATAGGGAGTGCCATTTTCAAAGGATAGAATGGCTGACCTGTCTTGCCCCCAAGACCAAACAGTTGTAGCACTTGGCATCTCAAATTTTTGAGTTGTTTTTTCAAGAATTGAACTAAAAAAGGGTGATTTAGAAGATGGTGGCTTTATTTTTTGCTTTGCAGGCAGCTTCTCACTTTTGAGTTTCGGTAGAAAGAGTTGGTATACAGGTGAGTTATTGGAAAAAGCTGGCACCGTCAAAACAACTTTTCCTTTCGCTGCTAAACTCTTTAATTGCAGAATAATTTCTTTAGTTGGGCTTTGAACCTGATTAATAATTATAAAATCAGCGTTTGCTAAAAGTTCATTGTCAATGTTTTGATAGTTATTAGTGGCAAATGAAAATATATTGGAGTTTCCAAAAACAGCTTTAATATGTGCTGATGGGCTATCTCCAACAATTTCTAACACATTAATGAAGTGATTAGAAGGAAGAGAGAAATTGAATCTATTATCAAAGGTATTAGGGTAATCCTCCAATTGAATATAACCTGCTAAAGTGCCTTCTAACTTCCCAAGCGAAAACGAAACGCTTCTTGTTTGGTAAGCTGGTATGGTAATACTTGAAGCAGAAACTTGCCTGTCGCCTACAAATATTTTTATTGGCATTTCCTCTTTTAGTTCTTTTCCTGTATTTGAAACAATTACATTAATACTTCTATTCCCATCTGAAGAAATATTTGAATCTTCCAGATAAACACTATCAACAACACAGTTTTGAATATTCTCAGGAGTTAGCTGTGAAATCCAATAAGTTATTGCCGTGTCCATATTGTTCTCCTGTAGTCCAAAAGTTGATTTTTGAAAATCACTAATAAGTATCACGTCTGAAATTTCAGTTGAACCTCTGGCATATTCACTAATTTTAATCCCAAGATTTTGTAACGAAAAGGGTTTTTCTGATAAATTTATAGTTGGCAGTTTCTCAGAAGCCAGGTTCAAATTTATGGGTGCCAGAAATCTACCAAAGTCATCGTTGGTTGCTAATATTATCTCTTGTCCTTTAGGCATTTTATCAATTATACCCTGCACAATAGTTTTAGCCTCTTCGAGTAACGACTCTTTGGCATTTGCCAATGAGCTCATGCTTTGTGAATTATCTAAGTAAATAAGTGTGGTTCCATTACCAATCTGATTTGTTTTGTTGGAAGGAATTGTTGGTTGGGCAAAAATTAGAACTAGAAAAACAATAAATCCAAGTCGAGCTATCAAAATTAACCATTGTTTCAATTTTAATGGTTTTCTGGAATGCTGCTCTACTTCCTTTAGAAATCGAATATCCGGGAAAAGAACTTTTTTGCTTTTTCTAAAATCAAATAAATGAATAATTATGGGTATTAATAATGCCCAAAGAGCCCACAAAAATTCAGGATGAAGAAATATCATATATCAAAACTATACCAATGAAATTGAAACTTACATAGTGCCTGTAAGAAAACAGACGATTTTTACAAAATGAAATCTTATTGATGAGATTTTTCATTTCTTTTAAGAAAGTGATGCCTGGGTATCAGCGAGTTAAAAAAATGGAAAATATCGCAATAAGTCCCGAAAGCTTTCGGGATTAATTTTGTTGTGTTTTCTTAGAGGCACTACATAGCACTTGCTAAAATCATACACCTTTTTCTTCTTTGCTTACAGTTTTCCAAGAAGCCCAAGAAATGGCAAGAAAGATAGCGTAAAATGGCATTAAAGGTACTTTATATCTAAAAAGAGTTCCAAAATTATAGGTAGATACCCCAACGGCAAAAGCAAATGTGAGCGAAAAAATAAGGCTAAAAATTATGGCAGGGTTGTTTAAAACACCCAAAATATTATGTCTGCTTCTAAAAATAACCCAAAAAGAAAGTATCATAAATCCAAGCCCTTCTAAAGAAGCTAACAACATTAGAGGATTTCGTACTTCCCATAAATAAGGCCTAAAAAGAGCCACATTTATGGCTGCAGGGCCAAGTCTTAACATACCAACCAATGAATCATCCAAATCTCCTAGGTCATATCTACTACCAGCATTTTTCCCAGTAAATCGCCCTACATCGTAGGCTGTTATTCTTACCGTTTCTGCCAATTTATCTACTGCATATTTTTTGTTATTGGCTCCAACTGAATATACTGCATAGCCAGAAAGAAAGAATGTAATAATGATAACAAATGGTGCAATCATAAATTTTAATGCTTTGTTTCTTACTCTATTTATGTTAACAAAATAGGCCCAAACAATAAGAGCAGGCAGCAAACTCATTACTATATAAATTTTAATTACATAGATTACATAAAGTGAAAACACTAAGGTAAGGAGCCATACTATTCTTTTCTCTTTACCATATACCAAATGAATAAATGCTGCTATTGCCCAGCCAAGAAACCCAAAGGTAACTGTGTCTTTTAAAATACCTGAGCCCCAAAAAACAGTAGAAGGGATAAACAAAATAGCTAATGCCAAATACCATTCTCTGCCCGGAAATAATTTAGAAAAAGACAGGTACATTGCCCAAATTCCTGAAAAGGAAAGTGCTGCAAAAATTAAAGATGTGGCTACATAAGAGCCGCCTACAAACAAGCTTATGATTGCTGCTATTTTTACTATTATATAAGAAGAAGGGTCATTATACATCCAAATTTTTGAAGCATACATATAAACGCCATGCCCATAATCGGTTTCTCCAAAAAGCAGGTGCCATGCCAATGAAGGCTTATCCCAAAAGGCATCATATATATGAATAGCCCCTTTGGTAAAATAAGTAAAGGTGTCTCCTCCTCCATAATAAAAATAGTATAACAACCCCATTAGAAGGGCTCCCATCATTTTTAGAGATAAAGCAGGTAGAAAATATTTTCGATTTGTATTGTCTGTAAAAAATGATCTTACCCCTATCCCAATCATAAGTATGATTAAGGCAACCGTAAAACCAATTATTATGTCTTTGAAATACAATTTTTGTAGATTATTTTGTGAAGATAAAAAAAGCCCTACATACTTAAATGCAGGGCTTGGTTTTTATTTTATAAAATCTAGTTTAAATTATCCAAAACAGCCATCACTTCTTTTACATGCCCTCGAGATACTTCTAACATTGCTTTTTCTTCGGTGTTGAGTTCAAGCTCTAACACTTTTTCAACACCATTTTTACCAAGTATAACAGGTACTCCTAAATAGCAATCGTCAATTCCATATTCTCCATCTAATTTAATACAAACAGGAAATACTCTTCGTTGGTCTTTAACGATGGCTTCTACCATTTGTGCTGCTGCTGCTCCTGGTGCATACCAGGCAGAAGTACCCATTAGTTTAACCAACTCACCACCGCCAAATTTAGTTCTTTCAATAATTGCATCAAGTTCTTCTTTGCCAATTAACTCGGTAACAGGAATTCCGCCAACGGTTGTATATCTTGGCAATGGAACCATAGTATCGCCATGGCCACCCATAAGTACTGCTTGAATATCTTTAGGAGATACGTTAAGTGCTTCTGCTAAAAATGCTCTATATCTTGCTGTATCTAAAATACCTGCCATTCCAATAACCTTAGTCTTAGGAAGGTTTGAAGATAAATGAGCTTGGTAAGTCATTACATCCAATGGATTAGATACAATGATAAGAATTGCCTCTGGAGAGTGCTTAATTACACTTTCAGTTACAGATTTTACAATGCCCGCATTTGTCTGAATAAGATCATCTCGTGTCATGCCTGGTTTACGAGGCAAGCCAGATGTAATAACTACCACATCTGACCCAGCAGTTTTACTGTAATCTCCTGTAGAACCTACAGTACGTGTATCGTACAAATTGATTGGCGATTTTTGCCATATATCAAGTGCTTTCCCTTCTGCAACACCTTCTTTTATATCAACCAAAACTACTTCGTTAGCAATTTCGCGATACGCTAACACATCGGCACAGGTTGCTCCTACATTACCTGCTCCTACTACAGTTACTTTCATTTGTTTATTATTTAATGATAATTGTTAAAACCGCACCTAAAAAGGCAACAGGCAACAAAATTTGCTTATGTAAATTAAAAATTATGGATGCAAAAATACAAAACGAATTAGGCAATTTCGTTATTTTTCGCTGTTATAAACTTGAGATATATAAAAAAAACCTTGAGAGTTCTGGTATGTTTTTAATATGTCGCCATTTACGTCATGGTAAAGGTTTGCAACTGCTTCCAACATTTTTACTTTAACATTAATATTAGAGTTAAAAATATCGTGTATGCTCACTTGAGGAAGTACATACATTATTGAGATTTCGCTTAGTGAAACGGCATTAACCAGCCGTTTTTTATTAACTAGAATACAGGTTTCTCCAAAGATGCTGCCTTTATCTAGATGGGTAATTACTTCTGTGCTTTTTTCATGATCAAGCGTAAGGGCAACCTCTCCCTCAGTTAAAATGTAAAGTGCATGAGCTGGATCATCTCGAAGAAAGATGATTTCATCTTTCTTATAAGATCTTTTATGCAAATGTGGCAAAAAAAGAGCTCTTTGATCTTGAGTTAACGTTGAAAATAAAATAAACTCACTCAAGTACGAAAGCATTTCCTGCTCATCGGTTTCGTATGTTTTTTTAAATGGATTAAACATTAGTTCTACTTACAAGTGATCTCAAATACTGTTTTCGTCTTCTCATCAATTTTAAACCTACGATCCAATCTATGATTTAAAATGCCTACTATTTCACCTTCTGATACAACTACTCGTATCTGGTCTTTCAAGTTTACAGGAATTTTAGCGTCTATCATAAAGTCGCTTAGTTTTTTTTTGCCATTCATTCCTAAAGGATAAAAAATATCGCCTTTCTGCCACCCTCTAATCTCGAGAGGAAATGTTAACTTATCCTTATCCAAACCAAGTGCCGAATTGCTATTTTTAATTGAATAATTTGATGCCGAATAGGTTTTAGTTGCAATACTCATATTATCAAAAACAGAACTTCCCTCTTCTTCTCCAAGTGCAAACTTATTTTTTTCTGCTGGTATGGGGGAAATAATCAATGTGCTTCTGTCTATGTTTACCACATGCGATGTGCTGTAAAACAATTTGCCAGCAATGCCTTTAAATGAATTTGCAATGGGTTGTATTTGGCTATAGATAAAATTATAAGGTTTCAGTAGCTCAAATAGCAAATAGGTGTACCCAGGCATATTCATCAATAACTCTATATTAACATAGGTATTGACACCCTCTTTTTTTATAATAGATTCAGATGCATTCTTTACAGCAAACTCTAAAAAAGCTTCCGCCTCTGCAACACGTTTGCTTGTATTATAAATTGCCTCTTGGGCTTTTGGGTTTATTTCTTCTAATACAGGTACAACTTGCTGCCTGATTTTATTTCTACTGTATTTTACCGATTGATTAGAACTATCCTCCCTCCATCTAATTTTGTGCTCATTTGCAAATAATCCAATCTCATGTCGCTCTGCAAAAAGTAGTGGGCGAATAATATTTCCCATCACAGGCCTAATTCCATGTAATCCTTCCAATCCACAGCCTTTAGCTAAGTTAAAAAGC
The DNA here is from genome assembly GCA_964654735.1 of uncultured Roseivirgaceae bacterium. Classification (GTDB taxonomy): domain Bacteria; phylum Bacteroidota; class Bacteroidia; order Cytophagales; family Cyclobacteriaceae; genus JAKISE01. The sequence continues at coordinate 11,493 of CAZZML010000030.1, forward strand.
ACAGTTTCAGCTACATCTCCTTTATGATGAGCCGTGGCAATAAAATCATAAGAGAATTCTTTACGAACTTCTTCAAACCAAGAATACCTCAATTTGCGAGCAGCCATTTGAATAGAAACCCCTTTCTTTTTAGCTACTTTGGTGGTATTAAAACAAACAACATGAAACTCAACATCCAGCGCATCCGCCAATTTTTTAACAAATTTTTCGTCTTCATCCGATTCCTTGCCTCTTAAATTAAAGTTGCAATGTGCTAAACTAAAATTAATACCTAACTGGTAAAGAATATGAGCTAAAACAACGGAATCCAACCCTCCACTAATGGCTAATAATATTTTGGCATTCTTTATGGCAATATTATTGCTATCCGTAAAAGATAGAAATTTGTTAATCATACATCAAAAATATATAAAATAGCTCTAGTAATTTATCTCCCCATTTCAATTTACTATGTATTAGCTTTGATACTTTATTACAATCTCATTTTATTGACAGATGCGCTTTATAATTACCGCTCTTTTTTCCTTCTTTATTTTTAGTGCTAATGTAAGTGCTCAGAAAAAAATTAAGCTAGAACCAGGCTCAAGCAAAGCAACAGGGCTTAGAAAAAATGGGGTTAATTATATGATTGTTACTGGCAATGTTAAATTTACACATAAAGGCACTATTTTTTTATGCGACTCTGCCGTACTGGTAAAAAAAACAAATCACCTTGATGCCTTTGGCCATGTTAAAATTTTAGATGGCGACTCAATTACAGTAACAGCCAAAACCTTGCGTTATAACGGTAATACCAAAATTGCAAAACTTAGACAAAATGTAGTTCTAACTAAGCTAGATCAAATGCAGCTTTTTACAGACTACCTCGACTACGACCGGAATACTAACATTGCCACTTATTTTAATCAAGGGAAAGTGGTTGATTCAACCAATGTACTTACCAGTGAAAAAGGATATTTTAATACTAATTCTAGTTTTTCGTCTTTTAAAACCAATGTAATTGGTACAAATAAAGAAAAAACGTTGAGATCTGATACTCTCGTGTATAATACGAGAACAGGCATAGTTTACTTTGTAGCGCCAACGGAAATAACAGATGTTAACGGAAATATTTTTAATTACAACGATGGTATTTATGAAACCAAGCGCAAAAATTCCAACCTATATAAAGGCATAGCAGAAACAGAGTCTTACTATATAAAAGGCAATAAAATGAACTTGGACGATATTCGTGGGATTTACACCATTACTGGCAATGTTTATATGCTATCTAAAGATGAGAACATCATCATTACTGGTCAAAAAGCCATCATGAATAATGTTACTCAAGTAACTAAAATTTTTGATAGGCCTCTTTTAAAAATGGTGGACGCCAATGATACGTTGTATATGACTGCGGACACCCTTGTTTCAATAGATAGTGACGACAATTTAAATAAAAGGCTACTCGCTTATTCAAACGTTAAAATCTTTAAAAAAGACATAAAGGGAGTAAGCGATTCTATTGCATACTTTCAATCAGATTCTGTTATGACACTTTATGGAGACCCTGTGTTATGGTCGGGTGAAAACCAGATGTCGGGTGATACCATCGACATTATTATCCAAAACAAAGGCATAGAAAGAATGTTGCTTTACCCTAAAGCATTTGTTGCTTCTTCCGACTCGGCCGATTATTATAATCAAATAAAGGGAAGACAAATGGTGGCATGGTTTACAAATGAAGAGCTTGAAAAAGTAGATGTTTATGGAAACGGTGAAAGTATATTTTTTATGAGGGACGAAGAGACTAAGAACTTGATAGGAATGAATAATATAATCTGTAGCGATATGGTTTTGAGATTTGAAGATAGAAAACTTACTGATGCTTCTTTCTTAGTTAAGCCTGAGGGTAAATTTATACCTCCTCAAGAGCTTAAAACAGAAGACCTCAAACTTAACGGGTTTCGTTGGAGAGGCGATGAAGCTCCAATTAAGTCTGAATTATTGGCAAATGAAATTAATAAAGAAGCAGAAATTGAGTATCAAGAAATTATAAAGAGTATTCCTATTAATTTAGAGAAAAAGAAACGAACCCCTTTAAACAGAAAGCCTTCTAAAAAAGAATTTAACCAATTGTAAAATACCCCAATTTATCATAAGGTTAATTCTGATTATTTCGTATATTTGCTAAAGTGCATAATTGTATCCGAAAAAACGCGTGAAAGGATTTATCTACATATCAATTTTATTATTAGCCTCTTCTATGGCATATAGCCAAGGTCTCAAAATAGTAGATTCTAATCTTAACATAGATTCTGATGTTGGAACTTCTGTGTCAACAGTTATAAAGGTTAAAAACATATCAAATCATATTATTTTACTAGGCATTGAAAAGGTAGAAGAAAACATAAGGTCAAGTCAGGTTGCCACCTTCTGCATAAATAACGATTGCAGCGAAAAAAATATTGTGCTACAACATAACATTATTAGACTTTATCCTAATCAAATTTTCGATGGGTTTTCTGTATCTCTAGAAACAGGTCTTGTACCAGGAAACAGTTCGATTAAATACTTAGTTTATAACCTATCTGATATAACTGAAAGTGTAGAAGTTGAAATTAATTATTCGATTAAAGAAAAAGCTAAAGAAGGCGTTCTTTATTCCTCCAAAGTAGTGGAACTAAGTGATGTTTATCCAAACCCTGTGAGAGAAAAAGCCATTTTTAGCTATAAGTATTTAGATCCCGAGAAAGAAGCCAAAGTTGTGATCCATAGCGTGTTAGGTTCTATCATAAGTGAGTACCGACTTTCTCCTTATGAATCTCGGTTAACTATACCTGTAATAAACTATAATCCAGGTGTTTATTTTTATACGCTGTACATCGACAATGAAGGTGTTGCAACAAAAAAAATGGTAGTTCGCAAATAATTAAAATATTCTTTCAGAAATTCCGTTATCATCTTTGTATTTTTTATTCATTTTAATCAGTAGTCTGCTATATTTGCACCCTTATGCGAAAAGCTGCACTTTTAAGAATTGTATTTTTCCTAGTTTTATTGTATTCAGTAACGTCATGTAGTGAGTTTCGAAAGATTCAAAAAAGCAGTGACTGGAAGCTGAAGTATGATAAAGCATTAGAATATTATGAAGAGGGAGACTATTTTAGGTCTATATCACTTTTTGAAGAGGTATTGCCAGTTACAAGGGGAAAGCCTGAAGGTGAAAAAGCGCAATTTTACTATGCCTACGCTCACTTTAAAGACAAGCAGTATATTTTAAGTGCCCATTATTTTAAAACTTTTTACGAAACCTACGCAAGAAGTGAATTTGCTATGGAGGCACAGTTTATGTATGCGTACTCTTTGTACCAAGACTCTCCCATTTACTCACTCGACCAAACGAGCACCCGAGACGCTATTGATGCCCTACAAGCATATATCAATAGAAATCCAGACTCTGAATTTTTAAAGGAGGCCAACGATATTATTAGTGAGCTACAAGTTAAGCTTGAAACTAAGGCTTATCAAAATGCAAAAGAGTATTATAAAATAGGAATGTTAAAAAGCGCAAAAATAGCTTTTGAGAACTTTGCAAAAGATTATCCCGATTCAAAATACAACGAAGAGTTGAAATATTTAAAAATTGAGACTATCTTTAAAGTTGCGCAAAAAAGTATTCCGTCAAAACAAAAGAAAAGATATAACGAGGTAATAGAACTTTACGAAGAATTCGTAGATCGGTACCCAAACAGTTCACTCCAAAGTCAAGCAGAAAAATTTTATAATTCTGCCATTAATCAATTAGAAAAAAAATTATCATAAATATTATGTCATCACAAGCATCTTTAAAA